>CAZTGJ010000049.1:0-14877 GCA_964613025.1 uncultured Thermoplasmata archaeon
CTCACTTTTTCCCGAAGCAATACCTATGGGTTAAATTGCGGAGTTACGGTTAATAACATTCCTATGACACCACAATCTATTTCTTCTATTCCTGCCACACCATGACGATTCAGATGACAGAGTACCAAGCTTCAGGCTCCTTCACCGATGAGAACATGACCGCCCCCCGCTACATGGGTATCCCCACTTTCATGCGGACCCCCCTCATCGAGGATTTCGCAGACTACGACATTGCCATGATCGGGGTACCCTACGATGGGGCCGTCACCAATCGACCGGGAGCACGCCACGGCCCACGAGAGATACGAAATGCCTCAACTATGCTACGGGCTGTCCATCAGTCCACACGGATAAATCCTTACGAACTCTGCATGGTGGGGGATGGAGGAGACGTTCCCTTTACCAATGTCTATGACATAGATTCTGCACATGAAGATATTACCCGGTTCTATGATTCACTTCGTGAGGCAGGGGAGGGGGCAGGGGAAGGCAGGGTGAGGGGAAACAGGAATGAGAAATGGGTTAAGGAAAAACGTGGGGTGGTTCCATTGACTGCCGGAGGCGACCACTCGATCACCCTTCCGATATTTCGTTCCCTGGCAAATGATGGTCCAATCGGTATGATTCAATTCGATGCCCACTGCGACACCTGGGACGAGTTCTTCGGTAGCAAATCAAATCACGGTTCTCCTTTCCGCCGTGCTGTGGAGGAAAATCTGCTGGATCCAACACGAACGGTGCAGATAGGCATTCGTGGTGCTCAGAATATTACCGCTGGCTGGGATTTTTCACATGACACCGGGATGCGGGTTATCTTCATGGAGGAATTTGCAAAGCTGGGAGTGGAGAAGGTTATCCAGGAAGCTCGCAAGGTTGTGGGAAACGGGCCTACGTATATCTCCTTTGATATCGACAGTCTTGATCCCGCCTTTGCCCCAGGTACGGGAACCCCTGAGATAGGGGGAATTACCACACTGGAAGCACAGACTGTCCTTCGGGGGTTCAGAAGACTGAATCTCATCGGAGGGGATGTGGTTGAAGTTGCGCCACCCTTCGACCACAGTGGTATTACGGCATTCACCGGAGCCACCCTCATGTATGAGATTCTCTGCCTCCTGGCGGAGTCTGTTGCATTAAAGTTCTAGAATTCTATGGACATCTGATTGATAACCTTCCATGGATTGTGCAATTTCTGATTGATAACCTTCAATTGATTGGGTAATTTCTTAATGATATCCTTACATTACGTTAATAATTGGAAGGAAAGAAAAAGTGATTGACAGCGTTCTGAGGTTCCCATGAGCTCGCGCATCATAGTACCGCCCAGGACGCAGGTGGTCTTAACTTCCGGGTTCGGGATGGGACCGGGTGTTCCCCACCGCTATGGCCGTCAATCGAACCCCACCTCATTGATAAATTATTTAAGCGTTTTGTTAATAGCCCCCGCATGTATGAGTTTCGCCAGTTCCATTCCGGCGATTTGTTCGAGGTCATGAGCATTGTGAACAAGGAAATGAGCTACGAGTACAGCCCGGATGCCTACCTCAATACCCATAGGGCGTGGCCTGAGGGATTCATAGTAGTCACCTATTACCAGAAAATAGTAGGCTTCATGATGTCAGGGATCACCCCGCAACATGCACTGAGGATTCTCTTATTGGTCATAAAAAATGAATTTAAATCCCTGGGTTTGGGGAAAGCACTGATGGATCGAATGGCGCAGAAAGCGAAAGTAATGGGAATAAATCGGATGATCCTGGAGGTGAGGGTAACAAATGCCGGTGCTATTGCATTCTACCAGAGATTAGGTCTGAACATAACCGGTAGGGTAAAAGGATTCTACAAGGATGGAATGGACGCGTTCATCATGCAAAAGATTCTGTCCAGTTAGGACAGGTCTGAATTCAGACCTCCAACTGGCCTGTGAGCAGTTGGATGCCCACTCGAAGCTCGGTGATCGCTGTCCGGGCTTCCCTCTTCACCTGGAAAAGATCCTTGGAATCGAGGTCCTTTCCGATATTGGCATCCACGAACATCAGTTTTTCAATTGCCCGTTCAATGGTATCGACGATCATCTGGCTTCGTGCACTGCGGGCGATAAGTTCTTCATCGTTAGTTTCTGAAGGCATCAAATGTTCCTCCTTAATAACTAATAGAGCACCCGAATTCTTGCATATATGTGTTTCGTTTTTATCCGATAGGCTCTGATCCTCCGGGGTTGCCATTCTGTCATTGACTTTTAATGAGTTTCCCGAAACGCTTGTTCAGATGATATTCCCTACCACCCCAGGTAAATTTCCTGCAGAACAACGCCAGGTAGACAAAGTAGATACCCCAGAAATACTGACTGATCGGAGAAAGCCAGAGATACGGATACACATTCTTTTCCTTGATTATTCTGGCAATGATAAATCTGGTGGCCACATTGTATCCATACGTAATGAGGAGAAGTCTGAAAATGAGGGACCAATCAAGATCTGCCAATCCGAGGAGCTGAAGAACTGAAAGTATGAGCGAAATATTCAATAACGTCTGGAACTGGAGATTAATAACCCCATAAGAATATGCCTCCCGGTGGTAGGAGGGGTGAGTATAATGGTTCACGGTGAGCATCCACCGCACCATCTTGTTGTTCATACCCTTCCACGTTGTGAACTTTTCCACAGGACGGGTTGGAAGTCTCCTTACGTTGAATATTGAAAATCCCGCATCGACAATAGTTGTAGCAAGAACGAGATCATCATTCAATGATTTCTTCCATGCGTCGATTATCTTGGACTGGTAAAAAACAGAAGAAAAAACAGCCATGGAGGCTCCGGAAGCATAGGTTGGAAGATCCTGGTACTTTCGTGTAAATGACGAGAGAAAAGCAGCCACGTTTGTGCTCAGGGAGGGAAATATCCCAAGGAAACCTTCGGGATCGATAAAAAAGACTGCTGTTGAAGCGCTAATGGTCTTTCCTCTGATCTCCTCACCAAGGGGATTGATCATCTCACGGATCCAGTGGGAAGGGTGGAACACATCGGAATCAGTGAAGAGATAAACTTCCGCCTCGGCAATTTCCAGGGCTTTGATCATGTTGTGAGATTTTGCGATCATGGAGAGATCTGTGAGTTCACCTGCGCACACATAGCGAACATTGGATGGGCTGAAACAGCCTTTATTTTCAGACGGACCATCTGGGTCCTCGCTAGCCGCAACCGCTTCCCCCCCCTTCCCCCCTGCTTTCATCACATCGTTCGATTGGCGCCATTCGTCAATTATTTTATGAGCGACCGCAGCTCCCGGATCATCCTCACTCTCTGAAACGAAAATAACCTCATAATTGGGATACTCCTGTGTGCACAGGGACCGGAAATTGTCAGTCAGCGTTGGTGTGGATCCCTTCACGGGCACGATTACAGAGACAAAATAGGATTTGTCAGGAAATATTTGTTTGTTCACATACCGTCGAATGGATGGATAATACAGGAATTGAGATATCCCGATTAAAAGCTGTACTATCACTAATATCAGGATTCCTTCTTCGAAGGTTATCGGTTCCAGCATTAGGATTGCTTCTCACATCCACTAATTATGTATTTCCATACTGCATTGGAGGACTGAAAACCATAAATAAAAAAACCTGATGGAAGAACCATGACACGGGTTATTCCTGAAATAAACGAGGGTTCCTCTACAAGCAAAGAGATCCTTCGCAACCCGCAACGGATCGCCGACAGGGTATGGAACCTGAATCTCTCGGAAAAGCTCAGGGGTCTGACCTGGTGGTGGTGGTGGTGGATCTTTTTCTTTGACAATCCTGATGATCCTGAACACCCTAGACAACTGATGATCCTCTGGAGCACCAAGAACTGCAAAAAGATAAAGGTCATGGATTTCGACTGGGAACGGAAGGGAGGAATTGAACGTGATAACGACCCCATTACCAATGAGAACCGGATGGCCTTCAACGGTATGACCGCAGTCTGGTACTATGACGGAAAGAAGATGTACGATCCATTCCTGCTGAACGAAAGCGATTTCCAGGTGAATTGGAAGAATTCCGGAGAGCTCAAACCAAAAACCAACGAGGATCTCAGATTCTATGGGGGTCCGGATAATTATACCGTACGAATACAGAACATTGAGAAAGGAATGGATTTCACATTCAAGCTCACACCCTGGACCGAGTTCATGAGCACTCCCCGATATGCGTCCCGTCATTATACCGGTAAGTACGGGTACAATATTCTCAGGTTCTATGGCATGAAGCTTGACGGGACACTGAATACTCCCCGATCCCGTGAGGAGTTCAAGGGAACCGCCTATTTCCAGAAGGTCATGGTGAATGCCCCAAGTATTCCCTGGTATTGGGTGGTCCTTCAGTCGGAAAAAGGCCATTATATCGATTATTTCCGTCCCCATATCGGATTCCAGATGTTCAGGAGAACGAAGAATCCGCGCTCCTGGAAGGACAGGGACGGGATTCCCCTTTCCAAAGGTATTCAATTCTATAATCCTGAGACCGACACCCTGCACCGGTTCAAGAAAATGACCGTTAAGAAAACGTTCATCAAAGCACCGGAATCCGAGGTTGATGACGAACTTCCTGTTTTCCATGTCCAAGGTGAAAACACCGAGGGGGAAACTATCCGACTCGTTCTGGAATCATATACCCGGGCGCATTGGCGTTTCGAACAGAAGTTCTGGGGCATCTTCAAATCCATTCTCTACTACAACGAATATCCCGTTGTGCTCAAGGAGTTCGAATATACAGGAAAGGACGGCACTATCTCCCGTGAGGATCTGGGGGGGGTAGTGGGGAACGCGGAACATGCCTGGGGTTTTCTGGCTTAGGGCTTTCAGGAAGACATAAGACCTGGGTGAACCGATCATCGGGGAAAGAAGGGGCAGCGGTCACCAATACACTCTCGATTGAGTTCTAGAAACGTGCAGGCTTTCTGACCAAGCATTCCAAGGTTGATCCCCACATGAGTCCGAAGGAATTTCGTTGCCTCTGAAAGTGAAAGGAATGTGGTTCTTTTACAACATCGGGGTCCACCGAACTTTCCGAGGATAGAAAGACTCTCCGCGGTCATCCTGTTGCATAGTCCCCATTCCTCAGTTTTTAAAGGGGTTGAATCAAGGATCAGACTGATGAATATCCCGGTCCCCACTGCCGCACCGCAATTCCCATGGGTGCCGCAGAATCCACCTGGAACCCTGGATGATCGCTTTTCGGCTTCTTTGAGCTTCGGTTCTTTGAGTTCAGGATCACCGATGATATTGTAATAGGCTGTGAGGAGTACCGCAGGAACAAGGAAATGATGTTCCGGTCCGTGCATCTTAACACTGGGATTTCTCATGAGCAAGTCTGCCATTTCAAAGGGATCGGTGAAATCTGATCCTGCACAGTATTTTCTGATAAGATCAACTGCCGAAAGGCTGTGACAGCCGTCACAGATGAAATGACCATTCACACATTTGACATTGGAATCTCTTTCCTTGTGGCAGAAACTGCAGGTGAATTGTCCTGTAGTATCAAAATACTCAAGTTCAGCACCACATACGAGGCAATCGTTTTTCCGTTCCATGTATTCAACACTCGGTAACGTAGACTTAATTGAAGCATTCATTGTCTTAGGATCCCTGGTATGACGATAGCATTCAACGATGACGAATGGTATGGATCATTCCTGGTTTTCCACAAGAAAAGGATTGTCATCATAAGGCATTTCCAGTTCAAGGGCAAAGAGGGGTGTATCGTCGTCGGTATCGAAGTAGGAAACAACAACTCCGCCGTCCGGAAGAATTCCAAGACTGGCAAAATCGAATCTCACATCATTTCCCGCACCGGAGGTGGCTTCAAGATCTCCTTTTCCGATCAATGTCATAGTGTCCGGCTTGAGACTTTCCCGGTATTCCCTGATATGGAACACGATGTCCTGGTCAAAATCATCAACCTGCATTCGCATGTTGATCACAGCCAGTTCCTTTTCACCATTGGCCTTGAACTCCCATTCCTCGATCCTTTGACCCTGCTCCCAGGTAAAATTCTCCGAGGTCCAGGTTCTTCCCCCGTCAAGACTGAGATGATAGATCAGAGTCCTGCCGTCCTCCTGAGCGACACTGTGTAATGCCCCGGTACTGTCAATGACAAGATGCGGAGCGGGTATCGTAACATCAGCAGGTGTAGTATATCGTCTCCAGACAAGACTGGTATCAAGGTATGCACTATCTCCGTTATTGAAGTACCCGGGCATGAGAAGTCCGCCCTGGGGGGTGGGGATAGAAACTGCATCCATCTCACGGTGGGGAGTGAGGTAATCCCACATCCTGCCGGGTTCAAAGTCCAGATCGAATGAGGCGGAACCTATGGCATTGGAGGGATCCTGCCAGGGGAGGTAGTAGAGGCCATCCTGACTGATGATGTATCCACCACCACTATTACTCCAGAAATTGGAAACAATGAGACTTGCCCAGGGGGAACTCCCCTCGTAACTATTGATCGGTCCTGGGACCACACATTGCCATGAACGGTCATAAAATGGGGGGTGAGTGTAGTCATCGTAGAGATAGGACCAATCACCTGCGTCAGAGTCATAGTAGTAAAAAATCAGTTCATCATAATAGGGTGGGTAGGGATACCAACTGTTGGCAACAATATCCCCATCAGGGGTTTCGATAATCGCCCCTTCCCCCAGTCCGTCGAACGGTGCAGTGATGGGACGATAATCCTGCCAGGTGACACCTCGGTCCTCGCTCCAGGTAGGATACTCCCCACCTAAGTTTGTGATCCAGCCTTTGCTGGTAGTGGCAAGATAATGCTCGCAGCAGTTCCCTCCCTGTGCCCTTCGAAAGATTGCCCAGGTGCCTTCATAGGTTTCGTTCGTGTTGAAATCGAACGTTGTGAAGTTGCGAAGTTCCTCGTAAGGATAATCGATTATTGGTTTTTCATCATCGGGATTCTCTTTATCATCGTTACTGTCTCCGAGATCGAGACAACCTGCAGCAGCTAGTGTAAGAAAGAGCAGGGGAAGCAGCAGCGAAAGGAATTTTTTTTGTGCGAACATTTGATTTCACCTGTATGTGATTCTTTTCGAATGATGTGCATTCCATAGTGGGGGGAGGCACTTCTTCATCGTGATCATCATGATCAGCGAATGAACGTGATTGTTGATGGTGTGCGATGTAATTATGTAATTTATAGGTTTTTCTATAATTCATATGGATTTTTTCTTTTGATACATGATATACATGTGGCTTCACGTCGTTTTCACCTAGTATCAATTTCCTACAGAGTTTCGGAATCCTCCATGAGAATATCGCCCCGGACATACATGAGGTATCGCTGTTCCTCCCCTGGTTCAAAGGGGTGCTCTCCGATATTGTATTGGTACGCAATATGAATGGATAGGTCAACGGGACTCACCGCAACTTCAAAGAGATCGTGGAGCGGGTGTAGGTCGTCGGTATCGGCCTCCTGCTGGAAGGAGGTGTGAAGTGGGAAAGGGTCGGCAAGCTGGAATTCAAAAATATCACCCGGTTTGGGATCTCGCAGTGCCCCTGCATAGAGGTGCCATTCATCCCCTGCGGTGTGATCACCGATATTTCCGTAGAAGGTATAAGCCACCGTATTTCCAGGACCTACTTCAAGGTTTGGATAAAGGAAGACTCCGCCCTCCTCATGAGGGTAACCAGCAGATATATCCCAGTGTTCCCAGGTCTGACCATTATCATCTGTTCGTGCGATGTACAGGGTGCCCGGTTCACGTCCTCCCTGTGGTGAGTTCTGCCATGCAACGAATGCAGTACCATTCTCTCCTACCCCAACCCAGGGATAGCCTTCCGGATGGCTGCCCTCAAGGGGACCCACAGCAATGGGGTCATTCCAGGACTGGCCGGTGTCATCGGAGACCCACACCTTTACACCACCGCCTCCCCCGTTGTTGGCTTCCTGTACTATGTAAACATGATCTCCATTACGTTCTGCAGCGATATGTGCCCACCCTCCGGGAAGTCCTTTTCCCAGACTGAAGGTATTTCCCCCGTCACCTGACCGATAATACCAGTATCGCCCGGTTTCGCCATCAGGTGCCGTTATCGCCACGCCGTTGTTTCCGAGATAGTGGACAATCCCGTCACCCTGTGCTGTGATCCAGGGACGGTCATCAGCCGAGGTGGACTGAAGCCGCTTACCCATGATGTAGTCATTTCCTCCGTTGTCCCAAACATGAAGCCAGTTGTCCTCCAGGGTAGTATCCACGAAGTAGACGCGATCATTGGCATCCACCCCTATATCCCCCTCGTCCCCCGCGAATTCCGATCCGTAATCCGCTACTCCCCAGTCATTTGGCGGCCCCCAGGTCAGACCACCGTCCTGGCTCACGAAAAACCAGGATGCATAGTAATCCCAGGTTGTAAAGTAATTCGGGATACAGGCACCCGGAAGGAATGGACTTCCGGAGAGAGGACCTCCTCCCGGAGCACACCATCGAAGGTCTTTGTGTGCAGTATAGTAGAGATTCCCCTGGGAATCCACTGCAATAGAAGGTTCATACCCAATAGCATAGTCCGGGAATTCCTGACCATTTGAGGTGTCAACACAGTTAGGATTTCTCGGGAGCCAGACAGGATCGTTCCATACTATTTCCAATCCGGTTTCAGTATCATCTCCAGTGCCACCATTATCGTCCTTGCCAAGATCGAGACATCCGGCAAAGGATATGGATACCATAAGGATCATGACGGTTGTAGTAACAAGCTTGTTCATCGCCTGCAAGGATTATTCCTCCTCTAATGAACCGCGGACGTACATGAGGTACCGCTGTTCCTCCCCTGGCTCGAAGGGATGCTCTCCTCTGTTGTATTGATAAGCAATGTTCAGTGACAGATCTACAGGACTGATGGCGATCTCGAAGAAATCCTGTAATGCATGGAAATCATTATTGCTTTCCTCAGCAGCCGTAACGATATGCAACGGTTCGGGATCGGCTCTGACGAACTCGATTTCCTGGCCGGCCACGGAGTTCTGAACCATACCTGCATAGAGATGCCATTCATCCCCTTCTCTCAAATGACCGTCCTCGCTTTCAAGCCCATAGAACGCCATGGCAAGGGTATTATCAGGCCCAACATAGACATTCGGATACATGAAAGCACCTTTGAATGGAGTAACCGTCCAGTTCGCCCAGGTCTGTCCATGATCCCAGCTCATGGCAATGTGAACTTCCCATGTGCCATTCTCTGTGACACCTGCCCAGCTTGCGGCAACTGTTCCATTGGGACCCACGGAAACCCATGGGAACCCTTCCGGTGGGTTTCCTTCCCTGCCGCCAATGGGGATGGGATCATTCCAGCTAACTCCCTGATTGTCGGATATCCACATCTTGATTCCGCCGGAATTTCCGTCGCTATTCTCCTGGACGATGTATGCATAGTTTCCATATCGCTCGACCTCGATGTGTGCCCATCCACCTGGCAGACCCTTCCCAAGGGTGAACGTCATACCACCGTCATCGGATCGATAATACCAGTATCTTCCCACTGCTCCATCAGGGGCGGGGAGAGAAACTCCGTTGTTTCCTAGATAGTGAACGATTCCGCTTCCCTGCGCTGTCAGCCAGGGACGGTCGTCGAAGGAAGAGGATTGAAGTCGCTTTCCCATGACGTAATCATCTCCACCGTTGTCGAACACATGGAGCCAATTATCCTCCAGTGTGGTATCGAGATAATAGACACGATCATCGGCATCGACACCGATATCTCCCTCGTCCCCTCCATATTGTGATCCATAATTGAAGGTCCCCCAGTCGTTGGGTGGTCCCCATGTCAGACCACCATCCTGGCTCACGAAGAACCAGGATGCATAGTAATCCCAGGTTGTAAAGTAATTCGGGATACAGGCACCCGGAGGAAATGGACTTCCGGAGAGAGGACCTCCTCCCGGAGCACACCATCGAAGGTCCTTGTGAGCGGTGTAATAGAGATTACCCTGAGAATCGACTGCAATGGAAGGTTCGTACCCAATGGCAAATTCGGGAAAATCCTGTCCATTGTTCGCATCCACACAGACGGGATTCCTTGGAAGCCAGACAGGTTCGTTCCAGTTCAGCTCCAGATCAACGGGTTCCCCATTATCATCGGTATCCTTGTCATCATCACTCCAGAAATTCAGAGTATCGGTTTGTGTGGCAAGAACCAGAATGAGGATGAGAATAAGGGAAACCACTGCAAAAAGAGGACCGTTCTTGGATTTCACGAAGCCCATCATCTGATTTTGTGGACTGGCAACCTTATCTGCGGTGATTGAGACCTCGTTTCCCCATGAAGGATTCTCATCGGTATCCGTCACCCATTCGACGTCGTCTTTATCGATTGTCTCGGTAGTTTCTTTGGTTTTTAATTGATCCATGGTCGGATCCTCCGCCAGTAGATAACGAAGAGTTGAATCAATACGGACCCTTCGCATTTCATTCCGGTAGATGATTATTACATAAAGATTTTGGTAGTCAGTAATAACTTTGTCCCGCAGTCAAATGAAGTCGCATGGTACCCTTGCAGATGGAAAATGAATGAGAGATCCAAACATATTTTAGAAAAGGTGGGAAAGAGGGGGAGAAGAACGGAGGGAGGGAGGAAGCTGGGGGAAAATGTGTGTGGCCGCTACATTTAAATACGGACAGAATGGGGGGGAATGGATGATGGATGAATCAAGCCGCATGAATCAAATTATCCTTGAGGGAAATACCAAACTCTTCCTTCCCTACCTTGCCCGGTCGAATGGACCTGCCACCTCCGACATGCAGGTATTCTACAATCCGGTGATGTCACTGAATCGGGATTTCTCGGTGCTCTTCTTCCACCATGCACAGGGAATACGAAGAGCCCTCGATGGATTGGCGGCAACTGGCGCCCGCGGGATCCGGATCATGAATGAGACGACGTACTCCGAAGAAATGCACATTAATGACCATTCACCATCAGCGCTCGAGGTCATCGAACGGAACGCCGCACTCAATGATGTCCATGTTATCACCCATCGGGAGAACCTTAATACACTCCTCTCCCGGGGCTTCTATGATTACATCGACATCGATCCTTTTGGGAGCCCGGTCGAATTCGTCCCCATGGCTTTTCGATCCGTAAGGAATCACGGGTATCTTGCAGTTACAGCTACTGATACGGGTGCTCTCTGCGGGAGCTATCCCAAACCCGGTTTGAGAAGATATGGTTTCAGAAATAGAAGGAATCCTCTGACCCATGAGACAGGCCTCCGGGGCCTCATTGGATATCTGGTTCATCAGGCTGCGTCCTGCGATCGATATGTCGAACCCCTTCTGAGTCAGTCGATCAACCATTATTATCGTGTACTTCTGAGAGTTCACAATGGTGCCAAGAAGGCAGACACTATGATTCAGGCACTGAGAGAGCTCAGGCTGACAGATGCTGGCTTCACCCTTCAGGAACCGGGTTATCCTCCAGGGGATTCCAATTCAGGTTCTTTAGGGCCTTTCTATACGGGAAACCTGCATGATCCTTATCTTATCAGGAACATGGCTGCCGCCATTCCCTTAGTTCCGATACAGAATTCTAAGAAAGTGGAAAAACTCCTTGGTTTATACAAAGGTGAAGTGAACTCGGAACCATTTTTTTATGATACTGATCGTATCTCATCGTTCCTCAAACGCTCATCACCTCCCCTTTCTGCGGTCCTGGAATCGCTGACTTCTCAGGGATATTCCGCTGCCCCCACCCAGTTCCTTCCCACCGGTTTCAAGACAAACGCAGATGAAAAAACCGTGATCGGGATCATGTCCATCCTCCAGCCAAAATCATAATCATGCACTTTATTCGGTTAAAAATAGTACTCATGTTTTTTCTTCGGTCAAAATGGTAATCATGCGTTCTTTCAGAGGAACCTTCAGAGATAGGCAAGGTTAAAATAGCATTGGAAGCCAAAACCAAAGGAAAAGTTAAAAACGAAATACAATGGATAGAAGCATTGAAATTCACAAGAATGATATTTGTAATTCTTCAAGTCATTACATGATTGCAGTTATTACTGAGGGTGAAAAGATATGAATAAAATCAAGATCGCCATCGTAGGGATTGGAAACTGTGCCAGCTCACTGGTTCAGGGAATCGAATATTATAAACACAAGGACGCCAAGGATGCCATTGGATTGATGCATTGGGATATTGGAGGGTACAAGCCCGGAGATATCGAAGTAGTGGCTGCCTTTGATTTTGATAAGAGAAAAGCTGGTCTGGATGTTTCCGAGGCCATATTCCAGCCCCCGAACTGCACCAAGATATTCTGCGCGGATATCCCCCTCACCGGAGTCACGGTAAGCATGGGACTGAATCTGGATGGCTATTCCGAACACATGAAGGATTACAGTGATGATCAAACCTTTGTGATCAGTGACAAGAAACAACCCACCAAGGAGGAGGTCGTACAGATCCTTCGGGATTCGGGTGCTGAAATGGTCCTGAACTATCTTCCTGTGGGATCGGAAAAAACCGTGAAATTCTATGCCGATTGTGCACTTGACGCCGGGGTAGCCCTCATCAACTGCATGCCGGTATTCATTGCCAGCGACCCGGAATGGGCAGATCGTTTTCAGGAAAAAGGTCTCCCAATCATAGGTGACGATATCAAAGCCCAGCTCGGTGCAACCATCACCCATAGAACCCTGGCTGATCTCTTCACGAAGCGTGGTGTGAAACTGGAAAGGACCTACCAGCTCAATACAGGGGGAAATACCGATTTCCTGAATATGCTCAACAGGGACAGACTGACCTCAAAGAAGATATCCAAGACCGAGGCAGTTCAATCGGTCCTGAAGGAGCCCCTTGCAGATGAAAACATCCATGTGGGTCCCAGCGATTATGTTCCCTGGCAGAAGGATAACAAGATTTGCTTCCTTCGTATGGAAGGCAAGCTTTTCGGGGACGTCCCCATGGACCTGGAACTCAGACTCTCTGTGGAGGATTCACCCAATTCCGGTGGAGTGGTCATCGATGCGATCAGGATTTGCAAACTTTCCCTCCAACGGGGTAAGGGTGGAATTATCCATTCCGCATCGTCCTATTTTATGAAACATCCTCCCGAACAATACACAGATGACGAGGCTCATCAGATGGTGGATGATTTCATCCAGGGAAAACGCGATGATTGAGGGATCACTCGCATTCTAATGAGAACGGGCCAGGGACCCGCGATTTCACACGAACATATCGATTCACAGCTCATGGTACGCATTAGGTTGGTATCCAATGAAATGTCTCATCATTGCGGCAGGAAGGGGAAGCAGGCTTTCAGTTAAAGGAGATATCAAGCCCCTTATCCGGATACAGGGAATTCCCATAATCGAGAGGGTTATCCGAAATGCCGTAATTGGAGGCATAACCGAGTTCGTCATCGTAACCGGATATAGAACTGAGATGTTACGTTCGTTCCTCGAGAGTCTGAGTGTGCGAATGAAAATACCAATTCACGTCCTCATCAATCGGGAATGGGAAAAGGGAAACGGACTGTCAGTGCTCAGTGGGAAACCTCTGCTGACCGAGAAATTCATTCTCCTCATGAGCGACCATCTCTTCGACCCCACCACACTGCGGGACCTCAGGAACGAAGATATCAGGCAGGATGAAGTTATTCTTGCAGTGGACTCCAATATAAAGGAAAATGTTCTTGTGGACCTGGATGACGTTACCCGGGTACAGACTGCGGAGGGGAAGATCCTCAAAATCGGGAAGCATCTTCCTGACTATAATGCATTCGACACCGGCATGTTCCTCTGCACACCCTCCCTGTTCGAAGCCATCGAGAAGAGCCTTGAATCAACGGGAAACCAATCGCTTTCCGGAGGGATGGAGATCCTTTCCACAAATGGAAAGGCACGAACGTTTGACATCAATAATCGATTCTGGATCGATATTGATGACGATGCTATGTTCGATCTCGCCGAAGGGGTGTTGATCAGGGAGGAAGGATGAGGGCCATCATCCTGGCTGCAGGATTGGGTCAGCGATTACACCCTGTGACCGGTTCAATTCCAAAGCCTCTGGTAAGCATTGGAGGAAAAACCCTCATCGATCATGTCATTGATGCTCTCGTGGAATCGGGGATCGAAGATATTGTGGTTATCGGAGGCTATCGGTTCTCCCAGCTCATGGAACACCTGCAAGCGAGTCCTCACGCGGATAACATTACCATTCTGGAGAATGAACAATACCACCTGGGGAACATATATTCCCTCGATTGTGCCAGGGACTGCTTACAGGGAGACATACTCCTAACAAATGCCGACCATCTCTATCCTGTTGGTCTCATCAAAAGATTTCTCGAATCGAAACAGCCCGGTATTTCGATTGCATGTGATTTCGATCGGACTCTGGGAAGGGATGACATGAAGATTCGCATCGAAAGAATCAAAATAAATTCAGTAGAAGGATCCGTTTCCGATCTTTGGGCAATTGGGAAAGACCTCACTTCCTTTGACGGGGGTTATATTGGTATGACCATAATCAGGAAATCCGCCATTGGAGGTTATGGTGAAGCACTTACTAGGTTGGTGAAAAGTGGACACGATCATGCTTCAGTAGAGGACGTTCTTGGTTCCATTGTTGGGTCGTCCAATTCCCTGTCTATTGTTGATCTCAGCGGATTCGGATGGATGGAGATCGATACTCAAGACGATCTTGATCTGGCACGGAAATACATGAGTCAGGGATCTTGGAAAGAATTTTGGAATTAGGTGTCTCAGTTGAAAGTATTTTCTTAGCGGTAATTAATTGGCAGCTTTTCTTTAACCCAATTTTGACATTTCATTAAATGTCGTGTAACTTCCAAAACTACCTAGAAATGTAACTTTAAAATTACCTATC
>CAZTGJ010000050.1:0-5019 GCA_964613025.1 uncultured Thermoplasmata archaeon
TTGAATTAGACCCTTGAAAGAGAGAAGTTGTCGCCGAAGGCGACTTTCTTGTCCTATTGATGAATTAGGAGTTACTCTGAGCATTATTACCGATCCAATAAATTTGAGCGCATCGAACCCCACCTCACTTCCCGCTACCAAAGTCTACAACGACGGATTACATACCGACAGCTACTCAATAGTTGTTTCAAGCTCCTACCAAGGATGGGATATAGTTGTGTCCGAGAATCCAATATATCTTGAACCGGGAGAGGAAAAAACATTTAGCATTACCTTCCAGTGGAATTCTACGGATGGGTCACCAAAAGATCCTCTATCTATCATGATCACTGCCATATCACAAGCCCATACGGATGTCAGTGATTCTATCTCAATAAACGCATCCATTTCTCTTGATGATCAGGGAAATGAAGACGATTCCAGAGTCCTCCCCGCCCCCCCCTCCCCCCTCGTGGGAGTCGTTATCGCTTCATCGGGTATCGTTGCGTTCGCAGCCGTCCTTGGTTATCATGAACCGCTCAGGTTCTCCTTCCTCACTCTCCTCATTCCCCTTTACACCCGCCTTAAGAAGGACGACCTGGAAACACTGCAGAACAGGAAAGAGATCCTTGGATTTATCAAGGGGAGGCCCGGCGCGAATTACACATCTATCATGCATAGTCTGGAGATCGGGAACGGCACCCTCACCTACCACCTCAAAGTACTGGAGGAGAACAGGCTCGTCAAATCCCGGACTGATGCCAACCTGAAGCGATACTACCCTCATGGACATCAGATAAAAGAGAAGGTGGATAGGGTCATCGAGATCCTTAAGCAGAATCCCGGACTCAGCCAGAAGGACATCGTGGCGATCCTCAGAATGAGCAGAAGGAAGACTGCCAGAAAGCTCGCCGAACTGGTAGAGTCAGGACTGGTCAGGATCGAAAAGGAAGGGCGGGAGAACCATTATTTCCTGGTGAAGGAAAATATCGGAGATCCAGCCACAGCACCCAGGTCGATAACAGAGCCAGATACGTGACAACCAGGGCCAGATTTTTCTGCATCCCTTCCTCTCCCCCATTTTTTCATCCATTTTCCCTATTCGCGGTGTATTTGCATTTCATCTGTAAATTAGATAGTAATTTCCATATCAAAAAAGATGGTAATATTTATAAACCATCTCAAAGAAGAATGACTTCATGGGAAACCCTTCTGGGAAATTCTTATTCCTGACATCCAATGTTATAGTATCACTTTTCATCGCTCTCCTTGCCGCCCTTGTCATCCTGGGATTTGATGCGACCGGGGAGGGAATCGATCCCGAGTACCACACCTACGAAGAGATCATGGCCGATTATGAGGCAGTGGCACAGGCTCATCCCGAGATCACCGAGCTTATCAATCTCTCAGAAGAATACGGCACTCCTCTCACTTACGGGAATCATTCACTCCATGCCCTGAGGATAACCGACAAGGACTCTGATCCATATATGAGCGAACGGGAACCCTCGATCCTCTTCACCAGTATTCACCATGCCCGTGAATGGATAACCGTGGAGGTCACCAGCTACTTCATGCACTACCTGGTGGACAACTACGGGACGGACCCTTATGTCACCTATCTGGTGGACAACCGGGATATCTGGATCATTCCCATTGTGAATCCCGATGGATACCTTCAGTCCTGGGAACAGTATGACCGTGATCAGAACTGGACCGGCTGGAGGAAGAACATCAGGGACAACAACAACGACGGCGTGATCGACGGGAACGACGGCGTGGACCTGAACCGCAACTACGGATTCGAGTGGGGATACGACGAGTCCGGCTCCTCCGGGGATCAGTCCTCCAGCACCTATCGCGGTCCCGCTCCCTTCTCAGAGCCGGAGACACAGACTGTGGCAGCGCTCTGCAACGACATTGATTTTACCATGGTCATCCACTACCACAGCAATGGTAATCTCATTTTCTACCCCTGGGCATACGAGAAGCTGGACACATCCGACCACGAAACCTTCGTTATGCTGGGGGAACAGATGTCCCGGTACAATGGGTATGAGCACGGGAACACCAGGGATGGGATTACCTACAAATGCAATGGCGAGGCCTGCGACTGGAATTATGCGGCCCATGGAAGTTATGCATTCACCATCGAGCTCGGGTACGATAATGACCGTTACATACCAGACGAATCTCGTATCATCCCCATCTCTGAGGAGAACCTGCAGGTTAATCTCTTTGTATGCAACGCGGTTGATGATCCGGGAAACCTACAAGGGTATGCGGACCCGGATGAAGGAGCCGACTCACCGGGAGATCAGCTCTGGAACCATTCGGGAACCGGTGATAACTGGGAACTCAACCCGGATAGTGCCGTAGGAAGCCGTTCCTGGTATCTTGAGGTGGGGGCAGGGGAGGATACCCAGGCCGAACTGAATTTCAATGTCCAGGTCGTTGGCAGTGACAACGGAGATCAGACAGTCCTTGCATTTTGGCAGCAGTATCATACTGAATCGGGAACCGACCTGTTCGTGTATCTGAAGAATGAGCAGGATGAATTGACATTGGTTACAGAGCGGCTGAATATCCTCGACCTTAATACGGGCGGAAGGGGTGCCACCCATGGGCAAGGGAAAGAGGAAGATGAAGGAGACGGAGAAGGAGAAGAAGCCGACAGGAGGAGAGGGGAAGATGAAGGAGAGGAAGGGGATCGTACAGCGACCAGCGATGGATCCTCATGGGATCTTGTTTTCTACAATCTCACCCCTTATCTCACCCAAGAGAACCAGACGATCAGTTTCATGGTCGAATCGATCCCTCAGAATGCCGGAGATTACTGGTACATCGACGGGATCCGGATCACCAGCTCGGTTCCGACTGAGCTTCAGGATGACAGCAGCAAGGGTGAGGGTCCCGAGGAGTACAACTTCACCATCTCCCCTGAGACCGTTGACCTCGATCTTCTCCCTGATGGCACGTATCTCACAACCGTGGATATCACCAACGAGGCTAATGATAACAACACCATCGACCTCACCGGCGAGAGCGACATGGGGTGGAACATCACCTTCCTGATGGAGGATTCCGAAGTGGATCATGTTGTGGTGGGACCTGATCGGACCCTGACAGTGAACATCTCTATTGAGATCCCTGCATCAATCGTGGCCGGGGAACTCAGTAACTTCACCGTATCCTTCCAGTCCAGGGAGAACAACTCACAGAATGCCACCATGGAGATCCAGGTAACCATCGACACGTTCTATCACATCAGCCTGCTGAACCCGGGAAACATTTACCTGCTTCCCGGTGAGCAGAAAACCATCGAAATGACCATTCAGAACACGGGGAATTCCCCCATCGATATCAATCCCCAGTACGACCCTACCTCAGGAGACGATGAGGAATGGGAACTTATCTTTCTCGATGATCCTCACGCTGAGCCTTACTCCGACACTACACTTTTCCTCTCCGTCACTGCTCCTTCCAGAATCGAGGTTGACGAGGAGATCAGCATTAAGGTGGAGGTTGGTGTAATCGGTCATGCCATAGGCGATGGTAAGGACAGCCAGGAGTACTTCCTGATCATTGATGAGGAGATCGACGGGGGCTTTGCCTCCCTCGAATCCCCTACTGCCGAACCGGGGGCGGAGAACACGTACAATATCAAGCTTCACAATCTTGGGAATGTGCATACCAGATTCTTCTTTTCCGTACTATCGGAATGGGAAGTGTCATTGTCCAAAACCCAGGCTGAGATCGGAGCATATGATTACAGCATCATCGTCCTGACCCTCACCCCCCCCACTGACATCAACGCCGGGGAAACCAAATCCGTGGAACTGCGAATTAACAATCCTGTGCAGAATTCCACCACCATTATCTTCACTTCAACAGCCTTCTACAAGGTCGGCATCAGTGCTTCCAAGCAGAATCACACTATCGCTGTCGGACGTGAAAAGGATATCACCCTCACCGTAAACAATCTTGGGAACACACAGAACCATGTATCCATTTCGTACTCACAACTGGATGGATTCGAAGTCTCCTTCTCGGACATCAGTCTTACCATTCCCGCCTTCTCCACCCGCACCACTGATATTACCATCAACCTCTCCCTCACCGTCCCCTACGATCAGGACAATAATCTTGAGGTCACGGTTCAGTCAGATGACGACCCTGCCCAGATGGACAGCACCTCGCTACGTATCACCTCTGGCAAGAGCTACGATGTCAAATTGTCCATTGATTCGGAGGGAAGGAAGCAGACCATATCCCCCAAAGAGTCGGTAGATTATATCATCAACGTGGAGAACAGGGGTAATGCCCTGGCCAGAATATCCTTTTCCTATAGTAACGTTCCAAACAAATGGATCGTGGGACTGGATGATTCGGAGGTGGATGTGAAGTCAGGAAAGACCCAGTTCATCAGGCTCACCATCACAGCACCTTCCGATGCGAAGAACAAGGAGGAGGCGAGAATCGTTATCACCGCAGAGGCCGGTGATTCATCCTTCGGATATGTCACCGATGAGGTCACTGCTATTGCTATTGTAACTGCTGACGAGTCCGAGGGCGGAATCTCATTGGTCGTGATCGTTGGAAGCTTTGTCCTGATCCTTGTGGTCATCGGTGGTTTCCTCTTTATCACCCAGAGACAGAGAGCTGAAGCCGGTGTCGGTGGTGCATTCGGGAGTTCCTCAGAAGGAGACGGATACCCAGCCGGCAGCGAAGGCTTCTCCGGGATCGGGGGGGCAGCTATTACTGCAGAAAAGGCTCCCACTCAGCAGAATGTGAGTTGCCCCAAATGTAGTTCCTCCTTCGATGTGGAACTTCCTGCAGGCGATAAGAAGACGGTTAAGACTATGTGCATCAAATGCGGTGAGATCTTCTCCTTTGACCGGAAGGAACCGGTGCCCGAACCAGAATTGACGTCCCAGGTCAAGGCTCCCACCCAACAGAACGTATCGTGTCCCAAATGCAGTTCTTCCTTCGATGTGGAACTTCCTGCAGGCGATAAGAAGACGGTCAAGACCATGTGCA
>CAZTGJ010000050.1:5119-14846 GCA_964613025.1 uncultured Thermoplasmata archaeon
CCAAATGTAGTTCCTCCTTCGATGTGGAACTTCCTGCAGGCGATAAGAAGACGGTCAAGACCATGTGCATCGAATGCGGTGAGATCTTCTCGTTCGACCGAAAGGAACCGGCGCCCGAACCCCAACCAGAGCCCACCCCCCCGATTAGTACAACCCAGAATGTGAGTTGCCCCAAATGTAGTTCCTCCTTCGATGTGGAACTTCCTGCAGGCGATAAGAAGACGGTCAAGACCATGTGCATCGAATGCGGTGAGATCTTCTCCTTTGACCGGAAGGAACCGGAACCGGTGCCCGAACGAGAACCGAAGCCCCAGCCTGAGCCGGAGAAATCGGATCTCCCCAGGGAACCGGAGGAGAAGACTCCGATCGAATCACAGCCCAGAACCCAGCACGTCCACTGCCCGGAGTGCAGCACTCATTTCGACGTGGAACTGCCAGAAGGGGATCGGAAATCGGTCAAGACCATGTGTGTCGAATGCAGTGCGATATTCTCATTTGATCGCAGGGAACCACCAGCCGATGAGATGCCCCCATCCCCACCTAAAATAATGGATAGATCAAAAACTCCGGGTGTCGATACGGACGAATTGCCCAAGGATGAGGTTGCAACAGATGAGAAGAATGACACGGATCGAGACCGAGAACCGCCGAAGGACGACATAACCCAGGGGGGAAGGAAGTCAGGGGAACAAGCTGCGAAACCCGCCGGGGACGAAGGCCCCTCCTCAAGAGACCTCTCTCCTCCAACGGAACCGAGAACCTCCCAGGAAATCAAGACCGGCGCAGTAAAGGAAGTAACCGAGATCAAGAAGGAAGAGCAAGCTGTGGATACCGGATCCGGGGTTGCGGTTCCCAAGGTTATGAAGTGTCCGAAATGCGGTCGAAAGGTATTTCTCAAAGGGAAGGAAGAGAAGGTGAAATGCATCTTCTGCGGAACCCGGATCCAGATAGAGCGAAGGAAGAAAGGAGCCTGATCCTCTCCCCTTGTACTCCTGCCACCACAATCATTTGTGCCTCTTATTCATGAATCTTATTTGTGCCTCTTTTCCATTAATTTTATCTGTGTATCCTATTCATGTGTGTCTCATTAGTACATCTTTTCCATGAATCTTATCTGTGCATTTTATCCACATGTTATATTTATACATCTCATCCATGTGTCTCATTTGTGCCTCTTATCAATGCATCATACACGTGAATATTATCCATACACAACGTCATACCTGGCCCGGAAGGATAAAAATAGATATATAGGGTGATTTGATCCTCATTCTCCTCAACCGATCGAAGCATATGGACCGGTGAATTACTTGAAGCTGAATAGGATATTTCATTCAATAGTCATTCTGGCAATACTCTCATTGGCCGTCCCCAGCCCGGCATTTCTCCCCTACATCAGGGCGGATACCAATATCCGGGACATTCATCACGAACCATCTGTCAACATCACATCCGATGACCAGGTGACCATTCATCTGACACTCGAAAATGGAGAAAACGTGACCTCGGTTCAATACCAGTACTGTGAGATCGATCCGGGGAACATCTGCTCTATCTACAAGGACATGACACAAGGGGATGGTCTCAACTACACTGCAGTCCTTCCTTCTCAAAAGGGTGGGTACACCATCGGATACAAGGTAAAGATAGAATATGAGAACGATACCGAGGAGTATACCCCTAACAAAGACGATTACCACGAGTTCACCGTGATCAAAGGTGACGAGGAAGGGGATTCAAGCTTTTCCGGGGCGATCATCGTTATCGCTTCAGTTCTCGCCGCATCCATTATCATTTCAGCACATCACAAGCATACCATCAAAAAAAATAAATAAATTAAACCCGTAAGAATATCCGGAGTTAGCATCCTATGGCACAAAACAAGAAGATCCGTTTGGGAATGGGCCGATCCTCATCCAAGACACGGGAACGGGAACTCATCAAACTCTCAAAACGTCTCGCAAAGAATCCGCTGCTTGTCCTGCCTGAATGCTCACCGGAATGTGAAAAGGATCCCTTCGTCAAAATACGAAAACAGCTCGAACGGATCAAGGACATCACCGACGACGAGGAACTCCTCAAAAAACTATCAAAGAAGGGTGATCCCCTGGCAAGAGCTGTGGCCGGTACCATACTCCTTAAATTTGCAGGAAAGGTACCCATGTTAGCAGTCTTTCGGGCCCCCTGGGGCGAGGCGAGCTATGCGGCCAGGGGGAAGACAACCCGGGAAAAGCTCGTGGGCGTTCAGAACATCGATCACCCAATGTGGAGGCTCTTTGCCGTGCTGGACATCGTGAAGAAACGGAAGATCTTCATCTACTCTGACAAGAAGGGTATGATCTGCACGGGCAGGAATCCGGCACCCCCCCGTGAGTTCGTGGATTGGGATATCAAACAACTTCCCTATGGTCTCACAAGGAGCGGGAACATCCATCACTGCAAACATCTGCAGCCCGAGTATATCAAGGCTGGGAAGATGGAAGGAAAGGCCTTCGTGAAAATCCACTGGAAGTCGGCCGACCGTATCATCGCCTTGGATGAAAGCTGTGCAAAGAACGAGAATAGCCCAGCACTTCTCTCGAAATTCGTGGCAGGGCCCAAGGTAACCGAAGATTTCGACGTGAGTGTCCACTACCGCCCTATCTGCGGAGTGAATGACTGTTCTGCCTGTATGGATGACTGGAGCCTGAAGCCCCAGGAGATCAAGAGCTATCAGAAAGCCCAGATCTCGGATATGGACCTTATCCAGAAAGGGAGGAAGACCTTCGAGGAGCTCATGAACTCCGAGGGAAAGCAGGTGTTCATCGCAGGGGGAATATGCTATGGAGCCGATGCTGACGCCTTCATCGCTTCCCTCAAACCGGACGAGGTAGAGCGTACCGCTCTGGAGAGCGTTCTCAAGGCCCACGGGTCCTCCCTCATCACGGACAGTGGTACTCCAAGCAAAGTCCTTTCTATCCTCTGGGATGAGCACGGAGAGGAAGCCCTTGAAGCCATCACCGGCGACCACACCATAGCCAAGGAACTTCTTCGGAGCTTCGATCCTTCCAACACCACAGTTTCCTCCCTGCTCCATGATGCTGAGAAAATGATCAAGATCCATGCGGTACTCTCCTCCCTCCCCGATTACAATTCACTTCCCAAGGACTGGGAGTTCGCTGACGGGGTTGGCCGGACCTACCGCACCGGGGGAAAATCCGCAACCATCGAATATATTCAGAAACGGAAGGAATACTCGATGCCCCTTGCCTGGGCTTTTTTCCTTGCCCTGGACTCGGCCTCAGGTAAGAATTGGATGTTCAACGAGATCCAGCGGGAGCACGGCAGCGGTGTTCAGGATCAGGCACGAAAGCTTTTTGAAGCGGACAGTCAGACCTATCACGAGGCACTATCCGGTCTCATGCGGGCCCTGGGCTCATCGGCCGAGATCACTCCGGTGAAGAAGTAATGTCTCCGAAACTCTTCCTCTCCCTTTTCCCCCCCCCTCTCCATTCCCATTTTCACCCCGCTCTCCGCCCCTCCAATTTTTTATTACCGTCCCCCCAAATGATACTCCTGAACAAAACTCTGAAAATATCTACAATCACTCAACCACCTGCTTAAGTCAAAGTACAGTAACAAAAAGCATATAAGCAATCACCTGAATTATGTCCTCGCTTCGGGGACATAATTAAAAAAAGACTTATTAATAACCTGAAAACCCCAAGGACATTAGTTTATCCAATTCTAGTAATTCCCTTCCATATACAAGGTGAAATCATGGGAAAAGGCAGAAAGATAGAAGATTGGTTTGATAGACGAATCGCACAAACGCGCGAACTCGACAAACTCCCGGGTGAGATCGGAAAGAGCGTTTCGTCAAGAATAAATTTCCCTTCAAATGTTTTTGAGTCCAAGGATCTTGATGAACCAGTGACAGATGCTGTTCCAAAGGCAAAGACCCCTTCGATCAAAAAGGTCAAGGAGGCAAATTTCGGTGAGAAGTTCTCGAAGATGAGGGCCAGGATCCCCCTCCCGGACTTCAAGGGGCAGCTCCTAGAGAAGCGGGAAGACGTTGCCGCACCGAAAACCGTTGACCCCAAATACGATAAGATCAGGACAGGAGCTATCGCAGATCTGATCGTCGAAAATCCTGTCCCTTCCCTGGGACTGATGATCCTCATTACCCTCTTCTTCTTTTTCCAGGCCCTTACCCCCAATCTGGGTGACCTCCCGGGTATGCCCTTCGATAACAATCTGAACATCCACGGGGAGACCACGGTGTACCTGCCCCAGGAGCATGAAACATCGGTCATCCTCAGGGAGGTCCGGGAGTACTGGTCAACCGACATCATCATCATTTTCATCCAGATAAACGATCCCGAGAACAACTTGGTGAATATCACCAGTCCTTCAGTTCTCAGGGAGATGTCCTACGTCGAGGAGACCATGGATCCCGATAAGGGCGATCGAGGTGAGAACGACGATATCATCTACTGCTTCAGCATCTCCACCCTCATCAAGGAGGTGAACAGCACTTCCCCGCGCCTCTACAATGCCACTATAAAGAACCTGGCCGAGGCTTTCTACCAATATTCCGGATTACGGGTTCCTGATGAGGATTTCAGACAGTATGTGAACATCGATCCCGTGGGCACTTACGAAATCCCGGACAATCAGAATCAGATCGACACCATCGTGAACAACCTTCCCGAGAATGTGAGGGATAAGCTCGTTCGTGATACAACGGGGAATGGTATCTGGGACACCGCCATCATCCTCATGGGGGTGGTGGAGGAGCTCGGAGACAATCCCAAGCCGATCATCGCCGAATCAGAGGCCGTGGTGGCCGATCGACCGACCACAGGGGAAACCACCACGTTCACGGTCACCGGAACCCTCCCCCTGACCGACTGGGCCACAGACATTGCGTTCTACTATTATGGCATCCTCATGCCCCTTGCCATTACCTTCCTCGTTCTTGCAATCCTCTATTTTCATCGATCAATGAAGGCGGTCCTCATCGCCGGTATCCCAACGGGCTCGTCGGTGGTCTGGATCTATGGTTTCCTTGCCCTGAGACAGACTATTGTCACACCAACTATCATCATCCTGGGACCGGTGCTCCTAGCCCTGGGCATGTCCTATGGAATGCATATTGCTAATCGATTTGCCCAGGAGACCCATGGCTCATTCACGGAACGCGCACGTATCACACTCAAGACCACGGGAAATGCCGTTTTCATGTCTGCGCTCACCACCATGATCGGATTCATATCTTTAGCCTTCGGAGATCTCATTCCTGTTACGACCGTCGGCTGGTCCCTCACCGGCGGGATCCTTTCCTGCTTTATCTTAACGTACGTAATGGCTCCGACCCTGTGTATCCTGACAAAGTACGAGAAGAAGACCATCGAATCACAGGGGGCAACATGGAGCAAGATCGCCAAGATCCCGACAAATCACTCCAAGAAGGTTCTCGCGTTCTTCCTCCTCCTCATCCTCTTCTCCCTTTCCCTCATTCCAGTCATTGAACGCGATACCAATCTCATGGACTTTGCCCCGAACCGTAGTACCGAGTGGTGGGGCACTCCCATTGAGGGATACGCGAAGATCGAGGTAATGAAGACCTACTCCAATGAGTTCAATTCCGGAGCTCTGGGAATGTGCGTTATCCAGGGGACCTTACGGTCCGACAATTACAATGACGATTCTGAGGACCCTGTCGCCAATCTGAAGCATATTGAACGGATGGAGGATGGTATAAACCAGATTCCCAAGGAACATCAGGAACTTCCGGTGAACGCCATCGGGATCATTTCCATCATGCGTTCCATAGGAGCCAAGGGGAGCATCTCAACCATGGACATCCCGATCCTCAGGGAGATTTTCCCTGTGGAAATCAATCTATCCCAGAGCAACAACTTCTGGGCCATCCTGAACTCCCCAGGGGTCAGCAATAACAAACCTCTCCAGAAATTCCTGCTCAATGTTTTCTGGGACACCATCAGCGACGAGGCCAAGGGCATGGTGATCAATGAATTCGAGCAGGACAAGCCCGGGTACTACAAGAAGACACTTATCTACGTCGACATGCCGGTGCTCAGCGACAAGGAGGCCCACAAGGCTGTGGATCTGGTGAATGAACAGACAAATCCAGATGAGAATGGTCCGCTCTACTACCCGCACGGTGACGATGTCCGCGCCACGAAACTCACCGGGGTCGCCGCCATCGCCGTTGCCACAAATGACATGCTCATGGAACAGCAGAAGACTTCCCTTGTTCTCTCCATCATTCTTGTGCTCATCGTTCTCTGTATAATATTCAAGAGTGTGAAACTCGGTTTCATCACGACCATCCCGGTTCTTATGATCCTCGGATTTGAGCCAATGGTGATGGTGTTCCTCGGGGTGCCGTTGAATCTGGCCACGGTGATGATCGGATCATCGATCATCGGCGCCGGTGTGGACTTCTCCGTTCACATTACTCAACGTATGAACGAACGAGGTCTCAACAAACTCGCCATCAGAAACTCCGTCGAGAAGGCAGGCCCGGCTCTCTTTGAGGCTACTATCATCACCCTGGCAGGGTTGTGTGCCGCATTCTTCGTTCCTTTGCCGGCGATCTACAATTTCATCATGGTCATCATGATCCTACTATTACTCAGCGCCGTCGCTGCAATCCTGATTCTCCCGTCCATCTTCACACAGGTCGTTATTTATCATGAGACCAAGGAGGCCATCGAGCATTTGGGAGATCCGGAACCCCTTGCCACGGACTGGGATGTCGACTGGGAAGTCGATTGAAGATATTTCAAGTTCTGATTGAGGTCTGAGCAGTGATCACTATCGTAGGAACAGGGCACATCTTTGATCTCAAGGATCCAATACTTCGGTTTGTACAGCAGCGTTATCCCGATCTGGTAGCGGTGGAGCTGGATCGCAGAAGACAGGGCATTCTTGAAATGGAAAGAAGGAACCGATTGGGAAAAAAAAAGGAGGGGGGGAGGCGGGAGCGAGACCAAATCAAGGGTTTTTCCCAATCGATGAGAAATATCGGGTCCCTGTTTCGACCTTCGCCCCTTCCCTTTCGGTTTCGAATTCTTGCCTACGTCCAGAAAAAGCTGGCAGACATGTACAATGTCTTTCCCGGCGAGGAAATGCTTGCCGCCATGGATGCGGCACGCGTCGTCGGTGCTAAGATCGCTCTGATCGACCGGGATATCGCCCTGACCCTCCAATCCCTGAACAGAAATATGGGACGAAAGGAGAGGATGAAGTTCTACATGGCCCTGGTTTCGGCCTTCACGGGGATCGGGGGGAAAAAGACCTCCCTGGGAAGCATGATCGAACAGGTGGAGAATGATTATGATGCCCTCATCGCCGAACTGGGAACCCAGTTTCCCGGGATGAAAAAGGCGCTTATCGACGAACGGGACCTCCAGATGGCCAAGGCTCTCTATGATCTTCAAAATACCTATCACTCCATTATTGCGTTTGTTGGGGATGCCCATGTGGAGGGGATGCGGAGGATCCTGGAACGTTGGGATGTACATCCCGAGGTCATTCATCTCAATTCATTCATGAAGAACGGTATGACGGAGAGTACCAACTCCATCAATTTTAGCATACACTGAATCCCCTTCCTTTATTTCCGAAACCCCATGGGGTGTCCCGGTGGCAATGATATCTCCGCGGTTCAGGGTCATAACCCGCGAGAGGAATGAAACCAGATCCTTTATGTTAAAGAGCATGAGCCCGGTACCGGAGTGCTGTCTCACCTCACCATTCACTTCCAGATGAAGCATGAGGTCCATGGGATCCCGAATGCACTCGGCAGGGGTGACATCGGAGATGGGTGCAAAAGTATCGAATGACTTGGATACCCCGAAGGGACGGCTTGTCTTCTTCCCCACCGACTGTATGTCCCGTGCTGTGAGGTCAAGAAATGCAGCATAACCGAGAATATGGCCCATCGACCTTTCTCTTGGGATGTTCTTTCCCGGTTTTCCGATGATCAGCGCAAGCTCGATCTCGTGATGCACTTCATTTGACAGATCCGGAAGAACGATTGGTTCATCCGACCGTATCAAAGCGCTGGTTGGTTTGAGAAAAAAATAGGGGAGTGCCGGAGGAGTGCTCTTCATCTCCTCTGCATGCTTAGGATAATTCTGGGCCAGACAGATGATCTTTCCTGCAGGAATCTCCTCGACCCCTGCGTCTCCTCTGATCCGGAGTTTAAAATCAGCCATGCTTCAATCATTGGGAAGTTCGATATTAAGCTTTTTCACCAGCTCCTTGTACCGGTTCCTCACCGTTACCTCGGTGATCCCTGCTGCAGCCGCGATATCCCGCTGCCTGCACTTTTTTCCGGCTTCTCTGCCTGCAATGTAGATCGACGCGGCGGTAATGGACACCGGGCTCTTCCCAACACTGATGTTCCTGTCCGATGCGATCTTCATGATCTCGATAGAACGTGACTTTATCTCCTGATCGATCCCGAGTTCCGATGAGAGCCTCTCAAGGAAATCGAAGGGTGTCGGAGTGCCCAATCCGAGCTGGAGCTTTCGGGAAAGGACCCGATAACTCCGGGCAACCTCCCTTCTCGCAGTTCCTGAGGAATCGTCGAGCTGGGATACGGTGGAGATCTCCTCAATAGTCCGGGGAACACCGCATATTCTGCAGGCTGCATACACGGATGCGGTTGCGATGCCGAAGGTGCTCCTCCCGATGATGAGCTTTTTCTGTACTGCTCGCCTGTGAACGACTGCGGCAGTCTCTTTCACACTGCTTGGAAGTCCAAGGACCGCTGCCATTCTCGAGATGTCCCTGAGCCCCATCATGAGGTTCCGTTCGGCTGAGGTCCTGAATGCCGCTCTGCGCTGCCACTTTTTCAGCGAGCGTATTCTGCGCATGTAGTCCCTGGAGTTGCCCATCCTTCCCCGTGGGGCATATCCGATCTCTGTGCTCAGTCCCTTGTCGTGAAGCATCACGGTCATTGGCGCCCCTGTCCTCTGGAGCGACATGTCCCCTGGTTCCATGATCCGCCTTTCTGCTCGGTGATCTATTGCACTTTCTGCAATGACGAGACCGCATTTTCCACAAACAGATTCTCCCCGCGTATAATCGCGGACAACATGCATCGAACCACATTCCGGGCACATATTAATTACTCTGTGCGGATACATTGAGAAAAAACACCCCGGATTTATATATATACACATTTGTACAGGTTTTTGACAGGATGTTACAAGTGCGAAAGAAAACGCAACAAAATATGACGTGCAGCTCTATCACCTCAACGAACACTTCGTGTTCATCCGGTCCTCGGTGCCTTGCACCTCATACCTTGTCGACCCCTCCGGGTTCAACCTGCCCTCTCACCTTCGCTGCTCAGGCCTTATCGACCACTTCCTTGTCGACCCCTCCGGATTCAACCTGTCCTCTCACCTTTGGTGCTCTTGCCTCATCGAACACTTTGTGTTCATCCGGTCCTCGGTGCCTTGCACCTCATACCTCATCGAGCCCTTCGGGCTCAACCTGTGCTAAAACTTCGTTTTTCCCATGTGCTCAACCAGAGCGACAACACTTTCTCATTCCTCATCAGGTTCTGCGAACCTAACCGGACCTCACATAAATGCTCATTCCTCCCACCGCCTCCCCCCCCACCCACGCACCACCTGCAATGCTAGGTTTCATATTTCGCACCCCCCCGCCATTTCTTTTCGCCTTTTTTCCTTAATCCTCC
>CAZTGJ010000051.1:0-14735 GCA_964613025.1 uncultured Thermoplasmata archaeon
ACTTCGGGGATATCAAGGCTAACATCCCCACCGATCATGGAGAGCTCAGGACAAATTGGCAATTTGTCGTGGCACCCGGGTCCTACGTCGAGACCAACCCTGAGACCGTGCCGGAAGGGGAACAGCATGATGCCGGGTACTACACGGTTCATTCAGTGCGACCTGTCGAACGGATCACCTACGACGAGCTGCCGGAGGCCTACCGGAAGATCCACAAAGAGGTTCAGGAGCAGGAGCGAACACAGGATCTGCCGAAAGTCAGAACGTTCCACCCCAAACCCGCTACCACAAAAACCAGCGCTGTTTTCAATATCACCGCTGAGGATGTCGTCCAGCGGGAGGGGGGAAGTACAACCCCTTCGGAACGATGGGCTTCGGTCTTCCACGGAAGCGACACGGGGAAAAACACCAGCATTTCACAGGATGGTCTCATACAATGCTGGAGGTGCAATGTATCCCACAATGGGCTCCAGGCACTCGTTGTCCTCTCCGGGTACATGACGTGCCGTGAGGCAGGGTCCCCGCATCGAAATAGCAACGCGGGAGGGTCCCGGATCATCGGGGATGACGGTGCCATCTTCCACGCCTGGAGGTACGCCAAACTCAACGGGTACATTCCCGAGAAAGACCCCATCCCTATCAAGGCAATGCGATACATCGATGAGAAGCATGGGGTCCAGGGTCGGATTGGGGACCGGTTCACGATCAAAGGGTGGAATCGAATTCTTCAGATCGTCGAGGAGGAGTACTAACATGGAAGCCGGGAGGCGCAACCAATCGCCCCGGGGATCCTTCCACAATACTGACCTGGGTAATTCTCAACGTTTCTTTGAGAAATTTGGTGCCGATGTCCGGTATTGCTACGATTGGGGGCACTGGTTCAATTGGGATGGAAAACGATGGGCCAAGGACGACACGGGTGAGGTTATTCGCATGGCGAAACGCACTGCGTTGAGCATGTATTCGGAAGCGATGCACGAAGATGATGTGAACCTGAGGAAGGCCTTAATCGGGCATGCGCTCAGCTCCGAGGCATACCGACGAATCACTGCGATGATTGAATTGGCTCAGAGTGAACAGGGGGTACCAGTAAGGCCGAGTGATTTGGATCCGGACCCCTGGTTGCTAAATTGCGAGAATGGGACAGTCGATCTGAAAACTGGGGAACTCCGAGAACATCGAAGAGAAGACCATATCACCAAGATCGTTCCGATCGAATACCATGCTGACACCACTTGTCCACGCTGGGACCGATTTCTGTCCGAGATCATGGGGGATGATGAGGATCTTGTCGGATTCCTGAAACGAATGATCGGCTACAGTCTCACAGGCTCCACCCGGGAGCAGTTTTTCCTGATTCTTCATGGTGTCGGTGGCAACGGAAAATCAACCCTCATCGAAATCCTGAAGATGATCATGGGCGAGTATTCGACCACGTCATCGATGGATGCATTCATAGAACAAAGGCACGGGAGCGGCGTATCGAACGATATTGCCCGATTGCGGGGAGCCCGATTCGTTTCGGCCATTGAGACTGATGCTATGAAGTATTTGGCAGAGGGGAAGCTCAAGGCGCTGACCGGGCAGGACATGATCTCAGCCCGCTTTCTGTTCCATGAGTTCTTCGAGTTCATCCCACAGTTCAAGCTCTGGTTGGCATGCAATCATAAGCCGATCGTGAAAGGAACGGATCATGCAATGTGGCGGAGAATTCGGCTGCTGCCATTCGAGATGACGTTCGATCCGAGTGTCGAGCCCGACCTCAAGGAAAAGCTGGAGCGTGAGCTGGAGGGTATATTCGCTCAGGCGGTCGCTGAGGCGATTATCTGGACCAAGGAAGGTGTCACCACACCCCCAGGCGTTGTTGAGGCCACCGGGGAGTATCGCACCGAGATGGACGTGATCGGAGGGTTCCTGGAAGCCAACTGCGATATCAACCCTCATGATTCCGAAAAGATGGCGGTGATTTATGGAGAGTACGGGAACTGGTGCATCTCGGAAAAGGAGAAGGCAGTCAGCAAACGAGCCTTTGGACTTGCCATGCGGGAGAGAGGATTCAAGCATCGAAGAGGAACCGCCGGGGTGAAGTTTTATTGTGGTTTGAAACTGAAGACCTCACTCAAGCAGCATGGGATCAGTGAAGCAGTGGAAAACCGAAAAAAAGTGCGGCATATAAAGCAAGGGAGTGAAAAAGGGCTTGAGTATAAAAAGCAAGTGACCGAAGTGACCGATAAGGCCCTTTTTCCCGTAAGTTCCCCTCTACGCGCGCGCGCGAGAAGTATCTCAAAAACGATCACTTCGGTCACTTCGGTCACTCATGATGACAATGAGAAACCACGGTCATCCCAAATTGATCAGGCTGAGTATCATACCCAACGATTGAAATTGACATCCTCGGAGGCTTGTCTTCTTCGGCAGATTCACACACGTGCCCATGAGGACAATGGCAAGCCGGTTCTTCTCTCGGAAATTCACACGATCAGTGGACTCCATGAAAAATACCTCAAGGACATCATCACCACGTCCCAGAAAGCTGATCGGCTGATTAAGGCTCAATCAGAACCAGAACCCGGTTTTCTCGTAACCAAGGTAGGACTGAAAGCCATCATGGAGTTTGAAGCAGGGGTGGACCAATGAAACTGCATGGAGAAGAACTGATGAAGATATCGAGCAACAAAGAGCAACTATGCTCTCATGAAGATAACATACTACTTGAAAATGAATTGAACCGGGAGGTCAAACAGTATGGATAGTGCAATACAAAAGGAAGAGATCAGGAAAGGAATTCAATGGGATGGCGATTCTTTAATCCTACTCATATACGAAAAAGGTGATTCGGTTTACGAATTGGTGAATAAGATTGAGGAAGCTGCAGAAAAGCAAGGTCTATCATTTGATGAGATGGTGAATACAATCATTCTTGACTATGTCTTTGACCAACTACGGCGAGAGATGCTGAAATGGATTCGAAGGATGGAATACCCTGAGGAGAACAGGCGAGAGTGCGAGTTCTCAGACGCGCACAAAAGGGGAATGCAGGACAGTGTTCCTGAATTTTCAGATGATAAGGAGGTAGCTTCGAGGTCTCAGCACCCAAATACAAATGTACCCGGCGAGGATGCAGAACTGATCGATGTTTGCCGATATTTCCTTGACCATTACCCAGACACTTCCTCATATCAGGGGGAAGAACAACTAGTCACGATGATGAAAGACTGGGCGAAGGATATCATCTTGATGCATGAGAGGGGGAAAGGATGATGAGGATCAGGGTCGCCAGGGAACAACACACCGGTAACCTCGCTATGATGAACGAGCTCGATACGTTCATCCATGGTGAAGGAAATTACCAGGAGCACAGGTGAAATCATTGACCGGAAAGGAACCACTATCGAGGATCTTCGTGCATTCGGATACCAAGAAGGCGATTAAGCTCATCGCAACGCTCCGGAACAAGACCATAACCGAAGTGGCAGAGGAGTATCTTTGCCGATCCGGGATCAAAGAGGAATGCCGTAAGATCATCATGAAAAATGGGGGATTTGGGAAAAAGGGCAGTGGCTAAAGTGGCAATTGTGGCAAAAGTGCCAATTTCACCTTTTTTATATCCTATATCCATATCTATATGTCCCCATGGGACAGTACAAAACGAATCTCTTGCAAACCATACTCATCAGTCTCGTTCTCCTCTTTTTGATCGTCATAGTCACCGCTCCAGGAAGCAACGGTGCCATTATCCAATCGAATGGATCCGGGGGTGGAGACTTTGACACTGGTACATCCTGGGACGGTGGGGTCTCTCCAGGATCCTCAGACGACGCTGTAATTTTGAGCGGTGACACGATCACACTCACCGGGGATGATCTCACAGGATCTCTGGAAGTACAGAGCGGAGGGACGTTTGCCGATGGGGGGTACACTCTCACTATTGATGATGCAAATGCTGGCAATCACGCAATAGATACAGCAGGGACGGTTTCATGTTCGGGGGCAATAGTAATTACAAAAAACGGTGGGGATGTCGGTTTAGATCTGACAGGATCATCTGGGAATTTATATGATCTGCAATTGTCCAGGGCTTCAGGATTAACGTATATTAGCAGCGGGGGAACAATAGATAACGATTATACCCAAACCTCAGCGTTCACCACATCTGGAAGGGAATTCAATGTTGGTGGGAATGCTTACATAAATGGGAATACCTGCACTTCAAATAATGCTGTTATTGTGATAAGTGGGGATCTGGATATTGCATCAGGAGCCACGGCCACAGTCAATGCAATTGGGCGGTATTCTATATCTGGTGATGTTTCGGTTGAGGGAACTTTGAATATGTGGATTGATGGTCAGACACAATCGAACAGCATGGGTAGTTTGACGGTTGGTGCTTCTGGGGATTGTACGTTATCGGCAGGAACCACGGCCATCACATCAGAAGCAGGGTCAGGTTATGCTCTCGAAATACACGGATCAGCAACATGGGATGATAGTGACGGTTTAGTTCATTTTTGGGCATCAGGCATTAACTCTGTGGTGGATATGGGTGTCACGTCGAATCATCTGTACGATGTGCAATTAACGTATGGATCAAAATATTTGGCGATTCGTCCTTCTGGGGTAATTATTGACAATGATCTCGTCGTGAGTGCAGGGCAGTTCAAGGTGTATCTGGATGCTTACGACCTCACGATTTCCGGGGATACAACGGTTGCTGGCACTCTCGGACATAATACATGGACCGGGGCGTTTACCACAAAATCGCTGACACTGGAATCAGGTTCGACATACGAGGCGACAAGCGGGACTACTGAGGTCACAGGGGAGATTGGCGTTTACTGCTTAGATTTCCAGACGGGGAGTACATTCACAAACAATCAAGGCATGGTGAAAGTAGCGGGCAGTAGCGATACAAAGATAGAAAATGATGGTGCTGGTGCTTTCTATAATCTGTGGATTCATAATGCTGGTTCTGTTGGATTCGATAGCGGTACTGCTGTTGTAATCAGCCATGATTTAAAAATCTCATTGGGTGCGCTGACTTCCACATGGAGAACGATAACGGTTGATGAAGATGTACTCATACCTGACGGGTCATACCATCAGGTCCAAGGTGTGATGAACATTGGTGGGAATGTCTACATTGATGGACTGTTGAACGTACAGGCTGCAGGACGTTTCCTGATAGGTGGGAATGTCCGGGTAAACGACACTCTGAATATGTGGGTTAGTGGTCAATCTCAGGCTAATAGTATGGGGAGCCTCACGGTAGCATCAGGAGCGACAGCGACGTTATCAGCAGGGACCACGACCATTACTGCTTTTGATGCAGGATCCTCACATGCCCTTGACATGGACGGTACACTTGTTCACAAATCTGGTCTTATCAGGCTTACGAGCGACGTGAACGGTCCACGATTGGACCTTGCCGGAACTTCGGGGAATGTCTATTCAATTGAGATTGACAAGGATGCATCAAACAACTATTGGTGGATGGGGTCATTCACGATGGACGGGGATTTGACCATCACAACAGGCATCTTGCAGACGGTGGCAGGAGGAGGGGCAAACACAGTCACCGTCACCGGGGATGTCTCTATTGACGGGGGGCAATTCGGAGGGAATTCACAATCAGGAATCAACACTTTCAACTCACTCACGATAGGGGCATCAGGGACGTATTATTCAACAAGTTCAACCACTATCATCGACGGAAATACTGGTCCTGGCGTGATGGTGGACAACGATGGAACAGTCACCGCAAACTCAGGATTGTTATTCCTTGATAATCCGGGTGGGAACCGGGACGTGGACATAGGGGGGATCTCAGGGAATTGGTACGATATTGAAGTAGATTGTTCACCACGGACCCTGGGCAAATGGGCCGGAACCATCGACAACGATCTAACAATTACGAGTGGTGAGATAGTCACATGGGGCACATTCACAGTCACCGGGGATGTTCTGATCTCAAATGGAGGGACGTTCAACGGGGATAATGACAACACCAATTTTGGCAAGGTCAAAATCGCCTCTGGTGGGATCCTTGAGAGTACGAGTGGGATGCTGTCAGTAAGTGGTTCTGGTACGGCATGGGACAACGATGGAACATTCACTCACAACGAAGGTGAGGTGCGGTTTGCGGAGGGCACGTTCACAGCGATTGATGTAATGGGCAATAACCCAACAATCTTCTACGATCTGAGTGGTGCAAGTACGGCAAGAATGTGGTTATGGCAGGACTTGACCATTATCAACACAATGGATTTGGATACACGGTGCTATATCTATGGAAAGACGGTAATGACCTTGGGGGATGGAACACAATCTGGAACCATCATTGACGGTCAGAATTCGAGGGCGAGTGTTGCCGATAAGATTGGTTCGGGGGCAGTCGGGACGTGGAAGGTTCAGGCGGCTGACTCATCGTTCCCTGGCATCATTTCAAGTGCCGGATTCGGATTCTCAGATTGGAATGCAGGGACGTGGCAATTTCAGGACATACAGTTCGACTATGACGTGATTTCGGGGGCAGGGGTTGATGTCACAATCGACCTCACAGGCGATTGCGTATTCAGTGATGATGTGACCATTAATTCCGGGGATACGCTTGACTGTAATTCTTTCGATATCAGCATGGGTGCTTTGGATGTCGATAATGGGGCGTCATGCACGTTATCAAGTTCGACAACGACATTGACAAGCAGAGATGGAGCAATGACCCTGGACATCAACACAGGGGCTACATTCTCAGCAAACGGTGGGACTGTAATTGTAACTCAAACAGAGGGATCGGGAACCTTCAGAAACAAAGGTTCTGGGAATCTTCATAATGTTATTATCAATGGAAATCAGATTAATTCGTGGGACAGCCCAACAGCGATCATGACGATCACAGGAGATTTGACAGTTGGTTCGGGTGCGACATTCCAACCATCTTCTTCAACGAGGGGGATCACAGCAGATCATGTATCGGTTAGCGGGACTCTTGGGGGGAACTCTCAATCAGGTACGAACACACTCCAAAGCCTGACAATAACAGGGACAGGGACGTACTCAGCGACAAGCGGAGAAACCATCATCACAGGGGAAACAGCAGGTAATTATGCATGGGATTCTCCGAGTGGGGCAACAGTGACCAACAACGGAGGCATAGTCAGAATTCAAACAAATGATGATACTAAAATCAATCATTATGAAAATGACTTTTATGATCTGGAAATAAATCTGGTAAGTTCATCTTACGATTGTCTTGCAGATACTAACGGTTTTATTGAAAATAATTTATATGTTCAAAGAGGGCAAATACGGAGTGATACATACAATAAATGGTGGAGGGTAGCGGGGGATGTTGTTGTAAATTCAAGTGGGGAATTTGGTCATGCAAATGAAGCATACTCTACATGGACTCTTGGGAGTTTAACAGTAGATGGTGGGGTGGCTACGCTTACGAGTGGGATCACTACAATCACCTCAGAGGATGCTGCAGGGTATGGGTTCTGGGCGAAAGGTGGGAGCACTTTCAACGCAAATGGTGGTACGGTTTCAATTACAGGTACGGGGAATCCGTATATTCGAGAGGAGGCGACAGGGAACCTATATGACCTCAACTTTGAGGATGATTCCCGAATTGTTCTCAGTACGACGATTGACAATAATCTGAACGTCGATAATGGCCTGGTGCAGATGAGTAGTACCACATATTCCCTCACAGTCGGGGGAGATACGACAATCGAGAGCGAGGGTACGCTTGGACAGGCGACAGTATGGACAGGTACGTTCACATCAGGGGCACTCAATATTGAGAACGGTGGGGAGTTCATTGGGAGCAGTGGTGAGAATCGTATTGGTCAGGGGTACTATGGGTCCGTCTACACTCTCTGGATAAAGGCAGGAGGGACGTTCACAGGCGGTAGCGGGGATTATTGGCTGAACGCAATGAGATTAGATGCAGGGACGTTTGACATATCTTCAGGAAACACCTATCTTCGGGAGCGGAATTCTAATTCATACCAGGTGCTTTTTGTTGGTAGTGCATCTGCCGTGATGAATCACAACAATGGCAATTTTTACATTAACTATTCAAGAGTTGGAACGGGTGATATGATTATGGGGGGTTCTATAAATTTTGAATATCAATTTTACAATTTGGTTATCCACGATGAACAGACACTATGGGAGAATGACATCAGATTGATTGACAGTTCCACCTATTATTCAAAATTCCATGTGTATAACGACCTGACGATAGATTCACTCATGCGGGTGTATGTTGATACGACTCCCACAGACGGAAACCGATTCTCCCTCATTGTCGATGGCGATTTACTTTTAGAAGATGGGGGGCGTCTTGACATAGACAAGGACGGAACATTGAGCACAGTGTCATTTGGGTCTGTCACGATTGGAGCAACAGGACGTTTAGACAGCACACCGGGAACGCTGACCTGCTCAGGGGATTGGGACAACGATGGCACATTCAACAACGCTGACGGGGAGGTATTATTCCCTCCAATCGGGGTGACAGCAAACTTCAATCCCGGTGGTGCCATCCACTACGACCTGACGTTCAGTAACGATGCACACACCACTGTTCAGGAATCTTTTTCAGTTGAAAATGAACTATCCATGACATCGGGACCGGGGGGGTACGGGTTCACACTACACGAATCTCCTGGGATCATAACGATTGGGACTGACAGTGCATCAGGCACCATTACAGGCACTCATGGGATCCGATTGGCAAGGCCGGGTTGGAGCATTTATGCAGCATCAGAATCATATCCGTTCACCGTCACAAATTTGGATGGTACTTTCTTCAGGGATGATGGTGGGAACATTGATTTGAAGTGGGGGAATTGGGATACTGATTTAGTTACACATGGGGTCAGCCTCACCATAACCCTTGACGGTGACACAGATTTTGCAGGACTCACCGTATCGAGTGGGGATACAATCGACTTTGGAGGGGTTGTTTCTGATGCGACAGGAGCCATTGTGATTGAATCTGGTGCTACTCTGGATCTATCGGGTGGGAACATCATCTGCTACGATACAATGAGCATAGCAGACGACTGGGGGGTATCAGGGGATCAGACTGATGGGATCATTCAGACAGCCAACGGATTGACCTTCTCAGGATCATTAACGGTGCTCTCAGGAACCACACTGAACCTCATCGACAATCCAACGGTTTCCACTACTGCTGTTACGATTGAGGTTACAGCAACATTTGAGGCCCCTGTAATACTTCAGGGGCTTGGGAACTTCATCAATTATGGTTCTTTTATTCACTCGGATGGGCAGGTGTATTTCTCAGGGTCAAATGGAGCGATAAACAAGGTTTCGGGTTCACCAACAGCAATAACATTCTATGATGTGAGGGCGGGGAAACTCGTATCTCATGGGGATAGATACAACCCGATTACAATCATCAATTCTTTGCTCCTTGACAGCACATACACTTTCAGGTCACATCCATCTGGCGGGAATCCAGTGACATTAATCATGGGGGATAACACACAATCAGGGACCATCACGATCAACGGGGGTTTCAGGCCGGATAATGGTGGTGCTGCGGTTACTATTCAGGGGGCAAATGAGTCATACCCTGTGATAATCACCGGGACCGCTCCAGACTATGATTATGGTGGTTCAGGAGATATTTACCTCAAATGGGTGACACATGAGATGAGCATCGCAACCGGGACAGGGGCAGACCTGACTCTCACAGGGGATTGCACATTCAACGGGGCAACGACAACCATCAGCACTGGGGATACACTGGATCTTAATGGATTCCGGGCTACCTTCGATGGCACTCTCACCACTGATGGCACCCTGACCACTGGAGGATCTTCAGCCATCGAGCTCACGGAGAATGCTACATGGTATCAGAATCAAGATGTACAAATAGCAGCCTTCGAAGTTTACGGGATTCTCACGATCCCCGAAGGAATCACTATCAATTTCACATCTGAAGAAGGATTTGTTAATAGCACGGGAACCATTAATATCACAGGCTCGTATGGAAACCTTGTCTATCTCACTGGCGTTCCTCACTGGGAAATCAACGCTGATGACATCGAATACTTTTGGAAGTACGTAAACATCACCCACGGAAACAACACTGGATCTTCAGCTCTCGTTGCTCTAGGAGAAGGGTACGATCTTGAAGGGTTGTGGGACTTCCAGGCTCCCCTCATTACGAGCCATCACATAACGGAGGGCATGTTCTTTGATACCCGACTTTCGGACATTCTTCTTCTGGATTGGACAGCTGAGGACATGTCCTTCCTCTATTCATTGAATGTCACAATCTCGGATTATACTAAATCAACAATATTCACCTCAGAAATAAATGAGTCTACTTTTGGGGAAACCGCTGGCTACCGTTGGAATCTTTCCCGATCTGTTAACGATCTCAGCTATGGAACGCTGGTTATCAATTACACAGCCACGGATGCTCATAACCCTCCTACCAGTCAGAAATCTCGAAAGAATGCGGAGTCTATGCTTTGTGACCTGGCCGGAGAACTGATCGGAAAACCTTCAGGGAAAGAAAAATCCGAGAAGTTAGAGACGAATACGATCAAGTTCAAGAAAGCGGGTCCTTTCGTTTCAGATCTATTCGATATCGAGTTCCTGGTCGAGAACAAAGGATCTCAACACGTGGTAAAATGGACTGGGGACAATTTCAAGATGAGCCATTGGGTGAAGCTTGACCATGGCACATCAGTCCCCATGAGGATCTTGGCTGACTCCATTGAACATATTGATTCTCCAGAGTTCGGTGCCGCACATTTTCTCATTAATGGGGAGTACTTCTATGATGCGATTGACTTTGAAGCAACCGGAGGGAAGATTCTTCTGCTGGATCAGGGAATGCTCGACGAAAAAGAATATGTCACCCTCACGTTCACGCACCCAGATTGGAGAAAAGGTGGAGGCTGGGGTCTTATTGATCCGCTGACTGGAGCTATAAATTCCCGTTCTGAAACCTTCACCATCTCATTGGGAACCATCCCTGAGCTCGTCATACCAAATAACAACTCGAAGCTCCATGGTGATCTCACCTCAACACTGCTGAAAGTTTGGGTCCATGGCGCGGGAACCTTCGAAGGAACCGTTTCCTTCTACAATGAGTCTGGTGTGTTCATTGGATCGCAAGATAACATCACGAACGACACCGTTGCCCTTGCCGAACTCACCAACCTTGAAAAGGATACTCTCTATACCTGGTACGCAGTTTTCTCAGTGGGCGAGGAGAACTTTACCAGCCCCTCCTGGAGTTTTCTAACAGGTGGTCTTCTCCCTGGATCCTCACCTCCTGGTTTAGGACGGGAACGGTACGGAGATTCTGCATCTGATGCACCCGATATACCCTACCTGGTTTTCTTTCTCATAGTTATCATCCTAATCGTTTTCATTATGAGGATTTGGTATGAAGGGGAGGTGAACAAATCATGAAAACAACTCTCCGTATTATTTTCCTGAGCTTTCTCCTGAGCGTCTCGTTGTGTTACCTAATCTCGATCAACGGAGCAGGTCTTGTCTTTTCAAGCACCGAGAGCGGACCGTGGAACTATGCTCCTGTTTGGGGAGGTGCTGGCGTCCCTGGATCGCTTGATACTGCGATCATTAACACTGGTGATGAGGTGTCTGTTGCCTACAACGATGATGTAGGTTCCCTCTATCTGGACGGTACGATCTACACAGACGATTACAATTTCGAAACGTTGGACGTCTGTATGGTGAACGGATCGTTCATCGCGAATAACTCAGCTTTAATCCAGCATAAAAGCCTCGATATCAATGGAGGTACCTACACTCACCAATCGGGACAGATGACCATCACGAGTATTGATGGCAACGGTTACTGTATCGATAACGATGGGGCGATGACTACCACGTCCGACATTGTTATCTCCAGTTGGCAGGATACTGTCATCCTTGCGGACTTCTCGGGTACCGGCGAAATATGGAACGTGGAATATGCCGGAAACAAGACCATGGTGCTCATGGGGGAGAGTGTGCAGCATATACTTGGGAACCTAACGGTCGGACCCGATGCGAACGCCTACTTATCGCAGAACGCGTGGACCCTGCAGGTGGACGGCACATTCAATGTCTACGGTCTCTGGGGGCATGGTTCACTCTCTGGTCCACACAATATTGGGTCGTTACTTGTGCACGATAGCGCTGAGTACTATCCATCACAAGGAGAGAACAGAATCTCTACCTCCCTAAGGATCAACGAGACCGCAACCTTCCATCAGGGGACCAGTGTGATCAACATAACAGGTTCTGTCGTATCGTTCTATCCCGGAGGTCATGCGTTCTATGATCTGCTCATCTGGGACTCGATCTTGAACATTTACGAGAACATTACGATCGAACACTGGGTGAACTATAGCTCTCAGCTTCCGGATAAACCGTTTGCCAGAATCGGAAACCCTGAGATGCACCTATGGGACAACCTCACTTTCACATTGGGAACGGACACCAGCAGCGGCTACGTCTGGTCCGGGTCGAACCTTGCAGAGTTCTCTTTGCATGGGCCTGGAGAGTTTCTCATCAAGGGGACAAATGAGGGCTACTTTGGGAACATTCGAAGCAATCAGTGGGAGTACTCTGGGATGCCAATCGTCGGCCTTCAGTGGATCAACTGGGTCACGGAGGACAACGGAGCGCGGACGAACATGGTCAATGAGACGCAAAAGTACATCCTGTACGGGAATAGCAGCTGCTACTCGACTTTGGGTTTGAATAATCCCGGCTGTACCCTGGACCTCAACGGCTTTACCTGGACCGTCTCGTACAACGGCATCGACATGGATTCTGAGACGATACTTCTGGGACCAGGGACGTTATCCCTTGGGATCGGAAGCACCTCGTATTTTACTGGAGCCATCAACATCACCCAGATTACCACCAATGGGAACGATATCTCTCTGCGCACCAACACGTCAATACTCGTAGATTCAATCGGGTATCTCACGGATCTGGACAGAGGTGGGAATCCACCGCGTCTCATTATGAATGATGGCGCAGTTCTTGAATTCAAAACGACCACCGGCCTGCAGGCGAATAACACGTACCTTGACATTGACGGATCGTTCGAGAATATGGTAGTACTCACCGGACCTTCAGGATGGCATCTTGACGTTGACCAACTGAACGACTGGGTGGTGATCTTCGCAAACGTTTCATATTGTACTAATCCAGGCAGCCAGGCGTTCACTTTCCTTGGCGTGAACTGGACTGGGAACACCTTCGTAGATACTGTGGCTCCTGTTATCGAATCTTCACTCTCAGAAGGGGAAGCCTGGGACAGGACGGGAGATCCGGCATTCCTGATCAACATCACAGTCTCAGACATGTCGTTCGTCTATGACATCCAGTACTGGATCTATGCATCGAACGGAACGCTGATGGCTTCCGGAACCACTGATTGGACTGAGTTTGGAGAGCTGCACCAGGTGCTCTGGGATACCAGCAATCTTTCGGTGTCTGATTGGATCCCAGGAGACTACAATATTTCGATCTCAACGAACGACTCGCACAATCCGGTCAAGACAAAGGTGGCCAAAGATAGAGCTCGGAACATGGTGTGCGAGCTTGATGACGAGGAAATCGGGCATACAAAGCAAAAGAAAGAGACTAAGGAGAAACCGGCCAAGAAGATCTTATTCAAGCAATCATCAGGAACGGACATTTTCGATATCGAGTTCATTGCGAATAAGACCGACACTCGTCACGATGTAAAGTGGAGAACATTAGAGAATAACTTCAAGCTCGGGTTCCAGGTGAAACTTCCGAAAGATCAGGATCAGGTCCAGTTCATCATCACGTCGGAGGCAATCACCTACCTTCCATCGAGCAACTATCACGGTCATTTCCTTATTGGGGCTACCAGCTCTTACTTCTTCGACCTTGAGGATTTCCATCTTGAAGGTGGATTTATCCAGGTTTCTGAAAAATTACTGTTTGACAACAACGAGAGCTATAGAGTAAACCTCACCCATCCGGATTGGGGGAAGAACGGAGGTTGGGTATACATTGATCCGTTAGCAGGATCCGTGAACACGGGAACATTGGAGATCAACTGGACGTTAGTCATCACTCCCGAGATCATTTCTCCAAGAAACAACTCAGGCGTCAAGAACCAGCAGTGGGTAAATCTCATTGTTTCAGTTTCAAACATCGAGGGTTTGACTGCGAATATTACATTCTATAATTCAGCAGACGATTCCATCATCGGTACAGGATCCACTGTTGGAAATGGGACCCTCCAGGTCAACTGGTCCGGATTAGAGTGGAATCATGCGAACTATGCCTGGTACGCCACGTGTGAGATCCTCGGATACAATGGATCAAGCCCGGTATCCTATTTCTCAACATTGACTACGACTCCATCCTCGTCGGTCACGTCACCGTCCGGAGGCGGCGGTGGGAGTGGGCTTGGTGGAGGAGGCTCAGGTGGAGATACAAGCTCTGGCGGTTCGTCCAATATGCTCGTTATCATTCTTTCCGCAACTTTCCTGCTCGGCCTTATCGGGGTCTGGGCGTTCTTAGAATATTTCGAGGAGGGAATCTCGAAATAATCACAACATCACGCTCATCTCATCATGAGATGAAACTTGGAGTCGGGGTACTGTCCCTGGTACCCCGGCTCCTCCAACCAGGGACAGCGCAGGGAAACACACAAAGGAGAATAAATATGAAAAACTCAGTAA
>CAZTGJ010000052.1:0-14506 GCA_964613025.1 uncultured Thermoplasmata archaeon
GATGAGGTGGGGAAGGAAGTATGTTGGGGTGAAGAAGAATGTGGGGGATGGAGGAATGATGAGGTGGGGAGGGAAGTATGTTGGGGTGGAGGAATTTGGAGAGGTACATGGTGGTGCAGATTACCAACATTATTAAATATCCCGGCCATCCGAAAACACCCAACAAGCATACGAACTGCTGATATTAAAACTACCAAACAACTGAACCCATCGAGCTGAACATATGAAGTTGACCATGAAATCATGTCCAATGATCCGCATCGGAAAAAGAGAGATCGCAGGGATACCGCTCTTCCTCTGGGGTCTTCTCATGCTCTACCTCGCCTCTTTGCTTTTCATAGCGATAATCGGGTTCTATGTGGTCCCGGATATGCTGCTCCTGCTCTCGTTCATTCTCATACTCCCCTTCCTCAGAAAGATCATGGCTTCCCCCCTCCTCGCCCCCCTCAAGTCGAAAGAATTGAAGCAGAAACTCATTGCCCTCTTCATCCTCGCCCTAGTTCTCAGGGGTGTCCTGCTCCTCAATGACGAGGTGATCACAAACGACATCACGCTCTATGTGGAGCGGAGCGAGGCCATGGCGGTAAACGGATCCATGCCGTACACAGAAAAGGAAATGCACAAACCTCCCATGTATGCGTACATGCTCTATCTTCTGGGAGAGGGGCTGGGGCCGGGAGAAATGCAGTTCCGTGCGTTCTTTTCGACTGTGGATTCATTCATAGCTGTGGCTGTGTTCTTCCTGCTCAGAAAGAAGTTCGACGAGGCCTATTCCCTGTACGGCGGACTGGTGTATGCTATCTGCCCCATCAATGTCATCAGCACCGGCCTGGAGGGGCACTACGATCCTCTGGTCTCCTTCTTCGTCATCCTGGCCCTCTATCTTCACTTCAACGGCAAGGTGGCAGCCTCTTCTCTGAGCCTTGGCCTTGGATTCGCCTTCAAACTCTATCCCTTCATCTTTGCTCCTTTTCTGGTCTGGAAACTGAAGCGGTGGAAGGATCGCATTCTGTACTCGGTGCTGTTCTTCATACCCATGGTGGTTTCCTGGATCCCGTTGTACATCATGGACCCGGAGACCCTGAAGATCTATCGGGACTATCAGGGGGGGCAGTGGATGAGCGAGGCTATGAAGTCGTTCGCGAAAGCCTATGAACTCATTGCCCTGGATCAGGGGTGGTACAAAGAGGTGAATACAACGCAGGGCTGGGATATGAGAATTCTGGGTCAGACCCATACCGACTTCTTCCTCTATGTGTTCCTTGGAATAACGGGGATCATGTTCCTGCAGTGGGCCTGGAGCAGACTGAAGAAGGGGGAGGTGGAAGCCTACCTGAAAAAGTGGGATTGGTGGACAAAGCTCATCCCGGGAACCATAAAAGACCGTTTCCTGGCAAGCCTGGACGCAACATCGCCAGAGGAACGCAAGGAACGGACATTCCTCCTGTGGTACAAGATCATCATCATCACGTTCATCATATATTATGGGACCCAGATCGTCACCGGATTCCTGCTCTACCAGAAGGATTTCAAGGATAGTCTAGGTGTGTCCGATCCCTGGATGGCCATGGGTGCAACGGCACTTGTCTATTACGGACTCGCTGCGATCATCCTCTACAAGTTCCGCCACATATTCTTTCCCAAGCATATGGAACTCCCTGAAAAGGAAGAACTCTTCGTACTAGGTGCATTCTCCATGATGTTCCTGCTCTTCGGTTCTCCCGACTATCCCACCTGGTACATCATGTGGTTCATTCCCCTGATCCTCGGCATTCGGACGGACAGGATACGGAACATGCTCTTTGCCATAGCCATCTGGAACATACCGGGTGAGGGACTCAACATGTGGCCCGGGAAGACTCTGGCTGATGAGAGGTATCGTTGGTGAAGAAGGGAAAGATGAGGCAGATATCATCACGATATAGAATATGAACTGGATACCTACTGATCCGTTGATTTCTCATCTTTCACATCCCATTCCACATCTTCTTCAATTGACACTCCTGAGACCCGAGATTCATCACCCATATCGGCATCTGCAACCAGTGCTACAGGTACGGCAGCAACGACCGGGCCACTCCTTTCTGCGCCCACCTGCTCCCCAGCCCCACCTGGCATGCGGTTTTTCCTGAACCCATAGAGATTGACCATGAGAAGAACAACGATCAGAAGAGGGAATCCTACAGAGATGAACCTGTTGGTATCGTCATTATCATCCCCCCCACTGTCTCCGTCCCCGGAATGTGTATGAACAAACGTAAGATCATAATAGGTCTGATCCACCGTCACCATCACCAAAGCGTTTTCATCCAGTCCGCCGATAGTATCCGAGCCCACCGGTTGAGCGAAGGTGAAATAGTCTATAACATCGATCTGATACATCCCTTCCCCTTCGAAGACCAGCCTGAAGTTCACCCGGTATTCGGTGCGTGTTCCCAGAACATTGTGAATCTCGAAGATCCAATCCTTTCCCTTCTCTGAATCCCCTGCGATGTCGAGGATGATCTGGGCATGGGACGGATCGGTGAGGCTGGGAATGAGATAGATGTTCTCCTCTCCACTCCCCTTGTCAACTCCCATGGTAATAAAACCGGACTGGGGATTGAGATCGAAGGGAGTATCCTGGTTCAGATCTATCACCAAGTGAGTGGCCTCTTCGGGAATGAATAATGGATTCTCCTGAGGATAGAATACCTCGTCGAATTCTATGACCTCTCCGAACCAGGATACCTGTTCTCTACTGTTTCCCTCAACGAACCGGTTGGTTGATTTCTGGATCGCATTAGTCTCCTTCTGAACCGGGCCCTCCACCATGATGTATTCGTACACCTCAAGGGCATCGTCCACGGTTGCCTCGGGATCGGTCTTCCTCAGCTCCTCCAGGGTCAGAGCAAGGGCAACGGCGCGTTCAACGTTCACCTGCCCGTATCCCTGTGCAAAATCGTGGGGACGTTCGTGATGCCCGACCTCGTTGGATTCAGGGACACCATTTCCATCGGAGGGGAAGAAGTCGGCAGTGAGTTCCAAGATCAACTCCAGTTCATGAATGTCAGTCATTCCTTCAGCCCATTCCTCGGGTGTCTCATCGGAGGAGTAGTCCTCGATAACAGGTATGGAAGTATGCTGTGTGAACCTCAATGATGGGGCTGCCTGCCAAAGAAGAGCGGCAACACCGGCAACGTGTGGGGTGGCCATGCTGGTCCCGGAGATGGCTGTGTAGTAGGGATTGGTATCCCCGGCCACCGCATTCACAATCATTCCCATGGAATCCCTGGGTGACCATATCTCCACACCTGGAGCTGCCACGTCGGGCCAGGTTGAGGTCATGGTTTTTTCACCACGAGAGGAAAAGTCTGCGATTCCACCCCCCTCGCGATAGGATGCCGCCACGCAGATCATGCCCGGCTGGTTCCCATAGGGATTTGTCCGTATGTCATCCCCGGAACCTCCGTCATTCCCTGCAGCGAAGGTCACGATCACGTTGTTCTCGTAGGTGAGCCTGTTCGAAGCCTGTATCACCGCATCCTTGAAACTCGCATCCACGGATTCGTAGCCCCAGGAATTGGTCATAACTTTGATGTTATAGGGATTATTGTCAGGTCGTGAATTCTCCCACACCCATTCGAAACATCCCACCTCGTTGGTTTCCCAGGGATCACCGATCCCCAGGCCGATCAGGGTTGCTCCAGGGGCTACTCCCTTCCTCTGGCCAGCCGACGCATCACCGTTTCCGGCGGCTATCCCGGCACAGTGGGTACCGTGGCCAAACAACGTGTCAGTGTTCGGCATCTCGATCCAGGGTGTAAATGGATCATTCACATCTTTCTTGAGGTTGCGAACCACCTTCTCCTGATAATCGAGGTCGGGATGGGTGGCATCGATCCCGGTGTCCGCAACAACGATGGTCACACCGCTGCCGTCTATTGGAACAGGTACTCCGCTAGTGTCAAGGATCTCGGCTCCCTGTGAGGCCTTCATGATCCTCTGCCAGGTGTCGGTTGCATTGATGGTGGAGGTGGAGACATCCAGATAGTATTTCAGCTCCGAATTGTACTCGATCCAGAAGACACGGTCGTAATGGGAAAGATGTGTGATGGATTCTTTTGTACCCTTTGCATGGATCCCCGGTATGATCCTGTACTCCTCAAAAAGCTTGAAGCCGAGACCCCGAAGGATTGCACGATCCTCGTCGGTCATCTCATCTTCGAACTGAATGATGAGGTCCACCTGCTGGTCCGGTTCCAGGGCCTGCCACTTCCTTTTCAGGACGCCGTCTAGGACCGAGTATTCTGGTTCTCCATGGACTGCTACGGTTGTGGGCATGATCATAACCAATAGCAGAATGACCATAAACAGGGGCAATAGGATGGAATATTTGTTTGCGGGGTTTTCACTCGTGGAAAGAATAAGGTGCTTCATACTATCCGGAGCTCCTTCTTAGCGATGACCCGGCCTCTTAAAAGATATTATATATTGTTTATGGTAGTGTGTCCATACTTCGGAGGATTCACCATTCTATGGAATGTACCGGCGGGGAGAGGCGGAGGCGTATTGTGTAAGGGCTGGGGGTGGGGTGGGCGGGTGGCGGGTGAGGGAGAGAAAAGGGGAGCCTACGAACGGGAAATGAGGTTGCTCATGGGTACGGCACCTCAATCAGATTCGTCGCAACAAAGACCCAGTACGCCTCCCCGGGTTGAAGCTGGAAGAGATCATCATCCATTCCAGGATACCAGGCGATATACTCGTTATCGCCCAATCCTCCGGTGTCGTCAAACTTCACGATGGCCTGGATAGCAAACCAGCCGGCATGATGATCGATCATTTCGGCAAAGTCACCCACATCCATGAAGACCATGGATTTCCAGCCAATAAGATTCCAGCACTCGTTCAGGTCGATGGTCTCGTACACCGGACAATCCCCCACAATGTGGAAGATGGAGTCGAAGGGTGAAGTGGAGAAGATGTAGTAGGCTCTTCCATACTCGATTGGGAAGTCAACCCCCACACCAGTAGCCACAACGAATTCCTCGAAGAATCCGGAAACACTGTCCCAACGAACGATGTACTTGACGATATCCTCTCCGGCCTGGTTGTTCATCTCAGAGGCAAAGATCGAGGCCGTGTACGCTCCTCCAAGATCATCCAGTTCCACTGTGATGGAAATGAGGTTCCAACCAATGTTCAGAGAGATGGAGAGATCACAGGGAGCAGGATGGTGGATGATGGCCAGCCAGGGATCTGCAAGAACGTAATCCTGAATTGGATTTCCATCTGTCATCTGATTTGGATTTCCGTGGTAATTGAGCTCGGCAGAGGGTCCGCTCGGGGAATCCCAGAAGTTCTGCTTGGCGGTAACGAGAAGCGTTGTTTCGTTCAGAAGACCAATGGTATTCCCCATGAAGTTGTTGAACTTCACCACGAAGAAGTCTGCAAGAATGTGATCTCCGACCATGATCCGCAAACCGATACCCGAGTTTGAGATGGTGTTCTCGGTGATGACCACGAACTTCATATCTCCTGTTCCACCAGGGGATTCTCCAAGGAGGATTCCATGATCGATGCTGTCAAAGATACAGTTTCGGGTGATGGTGAGCCTGTTGACACCACCCCCATTGAAAATGGCGATGGCAGTCCCGCAGTTATAGAAGGTGTTCTTCATGATCAGTGAATGTGGGCTGTTGGTAGTGACACCAATGATGCAAATGCCGAAGTCCATGATGGGACCCTTGAAACTATTGTGGGTCACTGTGAGGTTCACAAGATCGATCCCGGTGAGTCCCTTGTCCACTCCGTCGGGTGAGACAGTACCAGTGGAGAGAAGGGTGAAGCCGAGTCCATGAGCACCTCCAAGGGTGAAACCTATTGTATCGGTCATGAGGTCGAGAATGATCCCGCTGGATGCGGAGATTATGGTAACCTCTGCACCGCCATCTGATTTCAGGTGTATATTGGGTTTCCAGTTGGTGAGGTTCTCGGGATAGGTACCCGGATACACCGTGATCACCGCTCCCAGATGATCGGAACACACATCGATGCCATTCTGGATAAGGCCAGGGAACCACACGTTCACGATCACACAAGTTCCTGTGATGTCATCGGAGTACATGGGCTGGTACAGGTTAGCGAGCTGCACATTGAAGGCAATGGAAGCAAGTTTCTGATCTGTACCCTCCGGTGGTGGTGGGGTTCCAACCGGTCCCTTGACATTAATGGTATCCCAACCGTCATCACCGTTGATGGTGAGTGCTGCGGTGAATCCGGGATCGAATCCCGGGATGATACCGGAATCGTCCTTTCCGATTGTGAGAACATCGTCACCGGCTCCCATGTTCAGCTCCATGCTGATACTGGGATTCGCATAGTGAGTGATCTCGCTGGATGACGTGCTTTCGAGGGTGTTCATTCCGGGTGTGACGTTGTCATACTGGAAAATCTCGTCACTACTGGATCCAAAGTTGAAAATCCGGTAGGAAGCAAGGAGGTAATCGAATATCGGAGACAAACCGGTATAGGTGATCACTAGACCATCGACGTCGATGAATCCGTCGGTTGGATTCGTATACGTATGAATAACCTTCCCAACGGTTCCGTTCTGAAGAACGATCAGGTCCCCGGGTGGTCCGGTCTCTCCTGCTCCATTAAAGAAAATTCCATTCGTGGGTATGGGATTCCCACCGCCCCAATCACAGATCATTGTATCGTTATCACCGGAACCATTGATGGTGAGATCACTGACTACGGCGAATACAATGTTGTAGATTATCGTACCATTGATCTCCAGGCGATGATACGTACCGACACCAGTTGGATCTCGGTAGACCAGGAAGGTATCTGCATTGGCATCATCCATATTCCCGGGAGCAAGGGAATTCGCATCGATGATCACATTGAACGTGCCGGTGGCATCGAGGATCTCGATGTCCATGAAGTTCACGTCCAGAACGGAGGCACCGTCGATCTTTCCTTCCCCTGGTCCGGAGAAGGTGAGAACACCGGAACCGTCATATTGGAGGTAATCCCCGGGTTCCGTGAAGAACGGAGGAGCATCCCCATCAATGGTCAGCCCATTGGTTCCATGGAGACTGTCAAGCAGAAGATCGGGACCCGCCGAAGCACCAACTCCGCCGTTGATATACACTTCGGCATAATCGGAAGCTAGTGCCGTCACGAAGAAGTTGTCGATGCTCGTGGTACCAACAACAGTGAGAACATCATCATTACCGGGGTCACCAATGTGTTCTATTGTCTCCATAGTGCGAATATTCATTGGAATTGATAAACCAGTGATATCAATATCTCCTCCCACCGGGGTGAGATAGGTAAAGGTCAGAGTGCGTACGACAGAGCCATAGTCTACGATCTGAAGGATATCGCGATTGGCTGCATCGGATGCCGGAGCATTCCCCTCGATCTGGAGGCTGGTGATTGGGAAAACCGAACTAGCTCCAAGATCGCTGGTGATGTTTAATACAAACTTATCGTTACCTGCATTTCCCTTGAACAGGTTCCCGCCGCTCAGAGTATCGCCCTTGATTGTCATGGTATTGGAATCGTTTCCCGTGAAAAGATCAACGGTGGTTAGCACCGTAGTCGTTGTGTCATTCACTGTCACGGTGTCATCTCCGGTAGAGCAAATGACATTGAGGTTTTCAAGACGGTTGGAAGATGCATAGTTCGTGATATCACTGTGGAAATAATCCATTGTGGCAGGTGAAAATCCAGAAAGCCGAGTGATATCACCATTAAAGGCTGCACCCAAGGTTGGAACAACCATTGGGCTCATAGATCCCATGTTTGTGATACTGGCCGGTAGGGAGTCCAATGAAGCGGTTCCAGAGTCATCGATGTTCAATGTATCATCACTCCCAGCTGTGGGATTGAAATCGGCTAATATGGTAATGGGACCGAGTATAGTATCAAGCGACCCATCAAATACGGTACCGAAATCTGCTGATTGATTTCCGATGGTAAAGGTATCAGAACCACCATCACCGGAAACCGTATACGCGGTACCGGTATTTGTGGATAGAATATCTATGGTGTCAGCAACTGACGAAGATTCATAGAAGACGGATTCAATCCCTCCGTACGTAAATGTTCCAGGTGCGGCACCGGTAAGCGTAGTGGATGTAAGGGTAACTGAGTTGGCTGTGCCACTGTTCGAATTTTGCAGCGCCACATCATCAGATCCCGGACCACCATACATCGCTATATCCCCCAATAGATTGGTCATATTTCCACCATCCGGTGTCCAGATATGCCTGAAGAAATCATTTCCGGAATGCCCGTACAGTGAGGTGAGGGTGACTGAAGCTGAATTTGCAAGGAGGATGAAAGTTTCGTTTGATCCATCATCGGACTCCAATCCTCCATTGGTCAATTCGTTCCCATAAAGTTTGAGAGTTATTAAACCGTCCGCACTATTAGGATTATTCAAAACGAAATTATCAGCGCCATCCAATCCATTTATTGTGGTTATCGTTTTATTGGCAAATTCCGTGCTCTCGAAGGTAGTTCCGTTTACTTCCGTGGTTGTGAAAGATCCGATACCCGGACCATCTATGATATTGATAGTTTCAGCTGAGGAAGTGAGGAGGATATCCAATTGTACCACAGTGACAGTATCATAGATAGGTTCCAGTCCGGTGAAGGTGATAAGTGAACCATCGAAATCAATGGTCCCGCTGTTGGGTCCTGTGACCGTATATCTCTCATTATTGAATGAACCATTCTGCAGGGTCAGGGAATCGCCAGTGGCTTCCCCTCCACCATTGAAGGTCAGGCCCCCGGCCGGGATGGGATTCCCGCTGCCGAAGTCTATGGTCAAGCTATCGTCACCACTACCGCCATTGAGGATCTCAATGGATGAGAATTTAAAAGGATTACTGCCTGTCACATAGCCTGCATCCAGAGCGGTGATATACCAATTATTGGAACCACCACTTAGTGTGACCGTATCGTTGCCTGTACCTCCATTGAGTATCAGATCCCCTCCGAGGCCACTTCCAACCCCCTGTAAAAGAATCGTGTCGGCTCCCCCATCACCAGCATTAATGGTAAGATCTCCCGATGGATTGTCGAAGGTGGTGGTTTCCCCGTATAAATTGGAATCGACGGTGGTTTTATCGCCTCCTGCATCTGAGATGGTGATGGTTTCACTGAGACCCGAGAAGTTCATGGTGATAGAGGTGGCATTCATAGTCGAAGTTATAGGACTCAGATTCCAGTACTGGATATAGCCGCCGGTCCAGCTCACCTTACCATCTGTTTCATTCGTGTAGTCGTAGGTCATGGATGTGGTTGCTCCACCGTTGAGTGTGAGTGAGTCATTCCCACCACTTCCCCCATCGAAAAATATGTGGTCAGGGAGACGGAAGAGTGCACCTACGGTGGGATGGTTGATTATGAACTGGTCATCCCCGGTTTGGCCAAAGTATTCCAATTTTTGAATTGGTTCGAAGGTCACGGCGGATCCGGATACACCATTCGTATTCATCGTAAGTGATCCAATACTGAGTCCCGTAGCATCGAGGGTCAGGATATCGTTCCCCTGCCCTCTCACCTCGATCTTATCATTCCCACCCTGGCCATCAAATGTAGTGGGCACTCCGCTTCCGATCTGTTTGAAGCGTAAAGTATCAATCTTATCGTCATCAGGATTCAAGAGACCATCGGTTAATTCGTTTCCATAGATCTCCAGAGAGGAAAGACCATCTGCAGGATGTGGATTGTGAAGTGTGAATCTGTCGGGACCGTCGAGAGCGTTGATGGTCACATTAGTTTTATTGGCAAACTCGATGCTCTCAAAGGTACCGGTAGTGCTGCTCACCAGGGTAGAGTCGGTCACACCGGGTATGGTACTCGTTCCATCGAGGATATTTACATCATCATAGAAACTTGTCAGGAATATATCGAAATTGGTTGCGCTTGTGGTGTCTATTATCGGTTCGATCCCAGTAAACTCTACGAAGGTATTGTCAAAAATGACTCTTCCAGAACTTGAATCATACATGTTGTACATTTGGTCGGTGCAGGAGCCACCATGGATCTCCAGATCGTCGGTACCGCCTCCACCGTCATATCTGATCCCCCATCCGGGAATGAGATTGCCAGCGCTGAGACTGATCTCAAGCGTATCATTCCCTAATCCACCATAGACCTCGATGCTAATCAAGTCCGTATCACTATCAAGGGAGAGGATCCTGATCGTGTCATTCCCGCCATGACCATAGATCTGCAACTCTTCGATACCACTGAAGCTGATAGCGGGATTGGAATCCATGACAATTTGTGATATTCCATTTCCTGCCGTTCCATCATCGCTGATCGTGATCGTGTTATTGTCGTTCGTCCCATCGATGGTCAACGTGTCGATGGGTCGCTGTTCGAGGGCGACGACCTCGGTTATATACCAGTTATTCGATCCGTAATAGTCCTGAAGGTGCCATCTATCATTGGTATCATCATAGGCCACCTCGTAGTACCGCAGTTTTTGAGGTGGTTGATCCCCATACGCGGCACCTTTCTGATCGTCGGAGTCCGTGACCCAGACCCCGTAATACTCGGTGGGAGCTGCGGGATTATCAGAATTGAATCCCCAGCAGGTAATCGAATGACCACCGCCACTTTTGATACTCAGTGTGACGCCATATCCGGAGGTGATATAATCCTGTATTGTATCCATGGCTAACGAGTCATCACTTGAAAAGTGTTTGTAATCATCGTACGCTGGCGGTTCGTAGAATCCTCCGCCTGCCACCTCCACCTGTGCCCATCCTTCAGATGCATACGGCTCCCCCTGCGTATCATTCGTCCCATCGAACCACCAGTCCCATCCGACCGTCGGGTTGCCTAAATCATCGGACCAATGGAAATAATAGTAGTCACGAATGTCGTCCGGGTTCAGGAAGTCCTCCCCATCAGGGAATCCCCACCCTGTCCACCACAGCACATTCGATCCGGCGATAGCCCAGCACATGAGATCGTCATCAGTGTTATTCGCAGTCTTCTCGGCATCATACCATGTTCCGCCATGATGTTCATAGAGAAGGTACGTCGTTCCCGTGGGTGTTGCATCTCCACTCACTCGATACATCGAGGTATCCCCATCGAATCCCATCATATCCTCCTTTGGCTCCTCCGCAATCCCGTCACCGCTCACGAAGACCAGGAGGCCGATGGCCGCGATCATCCCGATCAGTCCAATAATCGCGAACCTGCTCACGAGGAAATCAAAGAACCGGTCCTCCGGGAGGAACTCTCCGTTCATATTCCGGTAGTAGATGTACCCCATGGCAAGACCAAGTGCGGTCATCATCAAAGCGGATGCTAGTACTAAAGCGAGAGTTTGGATCCGGGCTTCCTCACTGGATTCCGTTGCCGGTGGGGTGGGAAGGGTTATGGACATGGTCCTCGGGGCCGTTGCCTCCGAATATCCCGGATGTTCCTGAATGTCATAATGGACAATCGGGGAATTTTCATCTTCTTGAAAAGCAGTGTCAGGTTGTAGAGCAAATGCCATACAGACAATGACAATAATTAGCAATGTGCTGACTAACAGAGAGTTGTGCGATTTCACAGGCGATTCCTCCAAGATGCCGTTGTTAAGGAACTATATAAAGTGGTGATGCACTATAAAAACTTTTCTATAGTAGATAATTTGATAATTATGTTTATATTGCATAGTTTGTTAGTTTTCTAGATAAATATTAATACATTTAATAAACGAAAATAATAAAGATGCATTCAATGATATTAAATTAATAATTTCAAAATTAAATTCAATATCCTGTTTATGACCATTTCACGAAATGATCTCATTGACAATGGACCAGAAGGTTTCCTCCTCCACCTCGGGCAGCTCCTTCACCCTGTCCACAATGGCAGCCACCTGCTCTTTGGTCGCTTCGATCCTCTTTTCCTGAAGAAGCTTTCTCACGAATGTTGAACCAGTGTGCTTCCCCAATCTGAGGTGCCGTACATTTCCTACCATTTCCGGGGGAACCACCTCATAGGTGAAATGGTTGTTCAGCAGAGCGGCCACATGAATCCCGGATTCATGACAGAATGCATTCTCCCCGACAAAGGGTTTGTTCTTCCGCACCTGGATACCCGAGTACTCAGAGACCAGTGATGACAGTCTGGTGAAACCGGTGGTATCAATTCCCAGATTCGATCCATAGAGAACCCTCATAGCCATGACGAACTCCTCCATGGGTACGTTTCCTGCCCGCTCCCCTATCCCGTTCACCGTAACGCACACAGCATCCGCCCCCGCCCCCACCCCGGCTAGTGCGTTGGCAACTCCCAGCCCGAAATCGTTGTGTAGATGAACCGAGAGCGGCAAGTCCGGGAATTTTTCCTTCACCATGGTCACCATTTCCCCTACCGCCTCGGGGGTAGCTCCTCCCACGGTATCGGTGAATCCGATTTTATCCACTCCAAGATCCACCGCAGTTCCCAGGATGTCAAGAAGCCTATCGGGCTGTGTCCGTGTTGAATCTTCTGACGAGAAGCTCACTTTGAAACCATGTCCCTTGGCATATTCGATAGCCTCGACGGCCCGCTCCTTCACGGTCTGGTAGTCGGTTTTGAGCTTGTACTTCAGATGACGGTCCGAGGTGGCTACGAAGAGGAGGATCATATCCACGTCACAATCGATCACCGCATCGATGTCCTTCCTGTTCACCCTGGATAACGTGAGGATCTCTGCATCGAGTCCAAGGGAAGAGATCTTCTTCACGGTCTGCTTTTCCTCCATGGAAATGGCGGGAAAGCCAGCTTCGATCTGCGGAATGTGAATTGCATCCAGCCCTTCCGCGATACCGATCTTCTGCTCCCGGGAAAAGCTCACACCCGGCATCTGCTCCCCGTCCCGTAGTGTGGAATCGTAGATGGTTATCTCCCGATCCAGCTTCCTGGTATTGTAGATGGAAGGGTGTGTCTCGAAATCCGGATGTTTTGGCAAACCTTTCATGTGATCTGATGCACTGGGCACCGGGCTGGATTAAAAATGTTGTTGATTCCGATCTCATTCAATCAAGGAAAATATTTCAAATCAATATATTACATACCGCATGGGTTCCCAATTATGGCCTGCAAACAAATCTCCCCAAATACGCTCCATACCACTAGTACGAAACATTGCACCTCCAATACGGTCCATACCAACACTAAGGTACAACCCTCCACGACAGAGCACCATCCCGGTATCTCGAAGCGGGATCCAACCAAAACACATAAATGTAATAACGTTATAACTTCAGACATGTCAGAACTCTTCCAGGCAAAGATCAGGCGCATCGGAAACTCATTCGGCGTCATCATTCCCAGGGAGATCACCACCCAGGAGGGGGTGGAGGGGGGGGATATCGTCCATGTCTCGATATGGACGTCACCGCTGAAGGAACGGAATGACCTCCTCCAGGATATCATGGGCTCATACGAAGGGAAGGATGGCTTCGAACGGGAAAGGGAGGATAGATACTGATGTTCCTTGACACCTCGGTCATTGTGGAGCTGCTTACCGCCCCGAAGGGATCCGAACGGTCCGCATCGATTCTTCAGCATATGAAGGATGAACCCCTCACCATCTCAGCAATACAGCTTGGTGAACTCTCAGACTGGTGCTATCGAAACGATATCGAGCCCACCGGACTCATACAGACGATCAAGGAGATCGTTGCTGTTCTGCCTCCCAGCGAAAGGATCATTCTCACGGGGTCCAGGATAAAACACAAACGCAGGACTGAAGGATGGAAGAGGTTCAGCCTGATGGATGGGATTATAATGGCAAGTGCACGCGAACTGAACGAAACCCTCCTTACGTTGGATCAGGACTTCAGTGGACTGGATAATGTGGTAGTTCTTGATTCCGGATGAAATCATAACCTATAATGTATGAAATAAAATAAAGTCGAAGGCAAATTATCCTTATTACCGGGATAATAACTTATGTGGAATAAAGATATATAGAGTGAAATCCTCTTTCACAAAATCAAACGTCTTCTTTGGGAATGATCATCATGTATCTGGACGATATTCACGGCCTGGAATTTTGCCTGCTGCTTGTTGTTTTATCACTGATTCTCGTACTAGGAGGAGATGGCGCAGAAGCAGAGACCATCACGGTAGACGACGACGGCGGTGCGGACTATTACAACATCCAGGATGCCCTCAATGCGGCAAATGCCGGAGCCACCGTCATGGTCTTCCAGGGAACATACCAGGAAAACATTGTGATCAGTAAATCAGTGACCCTCCAGGGGAATGGTTCCGATTTTTCCAAGATAGACGGCGGAGGAAATGGAAACGTCATATTGGTCGATTCCGACAATGTGACGATCTCCGGATTCACCCTGACCAACAGCAAATCCGGCCACAACGCGGGATTCTTCACCATAAACTCAAGTGTGACAGTTCTAGATTGCGTAAGTGAATTAAATAAGGGGTATCAGTTTGTTTCAAAATGCTGTTTTTCTGGAAGTATTGCGAACATTGCACCCGA
>CAZTGJ010000053.1:0-14492 GCA_964613025.1 uncultured Thermoplasmata archaeon
TGAAATGTGTACTTTCCAGTGTAGGAGGGCTTCAGATCACTGAACTCTTACCAGAGTACGAAAATTATTTATAGTGGGAACTCGTTCGCTATTCGAAGCCGGATAAAGATGCTGAATGCTACATTTGAAAACGTCAATAAGTTGAATGCTCTCTGGAAGAAAATAGGAGATAAGAATACTGATTTCAATCACAATCAGGAAAATCAGGAAAACAAATTAGTATGAAAAGAGAAAATAAGGGGTTGATAGCATGAGTGCGAGGATACGAAGCCAAAAGATCGCAACGAAGGAAATACCTGAATCTCTGGATCATGATGAGCTGGATGATTATATCCGCTATCAGGATGAAGTACTGGAAAGAAACGCTCAGGAACTTCGTGGTGTGATCGAGGAACATGAAGAACAAATAGAAAAGCAGATGTTAGTTGGGGAAAGGCGTACCAAAGCTATGTATGTGAAGGATGACCCTCTCGATTCACTTGCTGACAAAATTCTCAGGAACATTGAGAGGATCGACGATAATATCGGAACGCGAATGGAAGAAATGGATCAGGATGCCGTCCGGTATATGAAAGAACTTGCGCAGAGAAATGCACAATGGAGCATGCGCCTAAAAGAGGTGGATGCGAAAATCACCCGTTCCGCCAGATCCAAAAGTACTGTGGTTTGGAACGAAAGAATGGCACAAAAGGACCTCAACGAGAACTACGAACCGGTCTATTCCACCAATGATTACCCTGAAGCTGAAGTCTGGGATGCCGGCAGTACCGATGTCGAGGGCACACCTCAAAATCAGCAGGGGGAGATGATCGAGATCGTGGAAGAGGTGCAAAGAAAACCCAGACGAAGGACTCAGACCGCAAAGCAACAACCCAGGAAAAAACCCCAATCAAAAAAACAATCACGTCAACAATCCAGAACAAGTCAACAAGCCAAGGCAAGACCACAGCCCCAGGCAAGGGAGAGGACCGTCAGGGAGGCCAAGGAGACCCAGTATCGAAAGCAGAAGACGCAATCGTATCAGCCAGCTATCAGTGCAACCAAGACTGCTACTGCATCATCCGGCACACAACAAAAAATCTATCCCTGTCCTTCCTGTCAGAAGCCACTGACATATTATGATAAATATCAGAGATGGTGGTGCCGTTCCTGCAAGAAATGGCGCTAAGGAGACGATGAGGTGATGGCATGATTATGAATGAACTGGCAAATGATGCATCATTTGATCTGTTGGTGTCAGCAGACGACCTTAACCGTGAAGGGCTATTCAGGAAGCTGAACCAGTTGAACATGGCGCATCATCTCCTTCTAAGCCGAAGTGATGAAGCAATGAAGGAGCTGGGGAAATCAGAATATGAGCGATTGGTGGAAAACCTGGAGAGCACGATCGGAACCGCAGAATCATTTCATGCGTTCCTCGTGGAGAACAGGATCGCCCTTGATGAGGTGATGAGCAACATGAATGCCATGATTTTCGGAAGGATATCCGATATGGTTGATATGTTTGAGGAATACATCACTCAGGAGGATCCCCTGAAGGATACCATCCTGCAGTTGGTACCCTTCGTCCTGTCCGCATTTTCCGAGAAATCATACATCTCCAGTGCGGAGATCGGGCAGAAGGGGATCCTCAGGAGTCATGCACTGACAGTCTACTCGGACATCTATTCCTTTGTGAAGACGCACAGAACGCACACCACGAAGGCACATACCAACACAGAGGATGCTAAACAGACGGCCCACATGATGCAGGAGCTCTATTCCGCTCTGGACGGTTCAGTTGGAGAGAAGCATGGATTGTACCTCTTTGCAGGATTATATCTCACCATGTACAATCTCAGAGCAGGAGAAATTTTAAATATGGTGAATCATAAATCAACAAACACATCAGCGGAGGTATAAAAATGGGAATATTTGTCACATTGTTTATCATCGGGCTTATCCTTTCAATTGTTATGATCGGCCTGAGTTTCGTGGGCGATTTCGATCTCTTTGGCGCCGATTTTGATATTGATGTGGACGTTGACGGGGATGTGGATTTCGATCTTGATAGTGATATGGATTTCGACACCGATGTGGATGGCGTGGATCACGATGTTGGTTTCTCCTTCATGAGTCCCTATATGATCGCATTTCTTCTTATGGGCGTTGGGATGGGGGGAACATACCTTGAGGATTACACAGATTTCAATGCACCGGTCGTCAATGTCGGAGCACTGGTTATTGGGTTCATTATTGCCCTTGTCCTCCAGAAGATGTTCAGATTGTACTTTGTGGCGTCTCAGGCAAATGACCTGGTGAGGAACAAGGATTTCAGCGGATCCATTGGGGTGGTTACACTCAGAATCCCAAAGGACGATATCGGAGAAGTTGCTGTAATCACCAAGATGGGACGAATTAAAATGGCTGCCCGTGCAAAGCAATACCTGCCAGAAGGCACAAAGGTCAGGGTCAACGAAAAACTTGGAAATACATTGAGAGTTGAGCCCATGGAGGAGATCCCAGTTGATGAAAATGCATCCAAACCAGAAGATGAAAAAGGGGAGGATTCTGGGACATCACAACTGGAGGAATCCATAAAAGAATCAGTGAAAGAAGAAGAAAGTGATTTCACGTTCGAAGCGTATCGCAAGAAGGAGGAAGCAAAGAAACCAACGGTGATCTATGACCAGAGAAATATCACTATTAAGGATAGTGTCATCAATCGATCGGATTTTTCAGAACTCGGGAATGGGAACGGAATTGAAAAATCTCCCAGTGAGTTAAAGAAGGAAATGAAGAAACAGATCGCCGATGAACTGTTCTCAAGTGATGATGATAAGAATAATGAGTGAAGCTCAAAATGATGAATAAAATACAAAATGATGAATAAAATACAAAATGATGAATAAAATTCAAAATGATGAATAAAATTCAAAATGATGAATGAAACTCAAATAATGAATGAAATTACCAATCGAAACAATGCGTGAACAATAAATGATACAATGAATATTGATTGGAGGTAAATAACCTAGAAAAAATCGTGGTGAGAAAGCTCACAATAAAACACAGGAGGAATAAGGAATGATAATTGAAATGGCAATTGTACTAATTTTTGTTGTGGTATTTGCTGTACTCGCTTTCAATAGCAGATATGTCAAAGTACCACCGAACAAAGCGATGATCGTCTATGGTAAGAAGGACCGTTCCGGACAGGGTATGCAGATTCAGGCCAGCGGCGGCCGGTTCATCTGGCCGATCATTCAATCATGGGCCTGGCTTGACCTTGGTATCACCACCCTCAACATCTCTGTCACCGATGTGGTGACAAAAGAGGGTGTCATGCTCGATGTCGAAGCTGTGACCCAGACCCAGATAGATCCCCAGGAGGATTCTCTGAAGACCGCCTCCATGATGCTCTTGCAGAAGAGCAACGAGGAGATCGAGTATGTAGCCCAGAAGACCTTAGAGGGTCATGTCAGGGGTGTCTGTGCAACCCTGACCATCGAGCAGATCAACGCCGACAGGGCCGCAGTTTCCGAGCAGATCCTGAAGGTGGCTGTCGAGGACCTGAAGAACATGGGTCTCAACGTTGTCTCCTTTACTATCAGGGATCTGAAGGACCAGGTTGGATATTTGCTTGCCATGGGTAAGCGCAGAACATCCGAGGTCAAGAGAGACGCGATCATCGGTCAGGCCAACGCCAACATGGAGGCTCAGAAGCAGTCCGCGGTTCGTGCGAAAGAAGGAGATATCGCAGAGGCCGAGGCCGTTACCAAGACCAGAGAGGCTCAGGCCCTCAGGGACAAGCTCACCCAGGAGTACGAGACCGAGGTGGAGAACGCCAAGGCTATCAAGGAACAAAGGTACGATATCTCCAAGCAGGAGGAACTGAAGAAGCTTGTCCAGGCTGAAATGGAGAAGAAGATCCTCGAAAGGGAAAAGCAGATCGAACTCGCCGAGAAGGAAATGATCCGTATGGAGCGGGAACAGGATGCTTCGATCAGGGTTCCTGCCAAGGCAAAGGCCGATCAGGAGGCCTTCATAGCTGATGGTAACGCCCGTGCTCTCATGGAGCGCGGTACTGCCGAGGCAGACGTGGTGAAGATCAAGGGTAAGGCTGATGCCGACGTTGACTTCATGCGCGGTGAGGCCGAGGCCAACGTGGAAAAGGTCCAGGGTATTGCCCAGGCAGATGTCATACGGGCCAAGGGTCTCGCTGAAGCCGAGGCCATCAAGGCAAAAGGTCTTGCAGAAGCCGAAGCAATGAACAAAAAAGCCGAGGCCTGGAAGGAGTACGGAAGCGCAGCCATCGCCCAGATCGTGGTGGACAAGCTCCCAGAAGTGGCCGAGAAGCTCGCCCTGCCCCTTGAGAACACCGAGAAGCTCATCATCATGGGCTCGGAAAGCGGTGGTTCCCGTTTGGTGGCAGACAGTGTGAACTCCCTGGTCCAGATATCAGGTCTTATGGAATCCCTGACCGGTGTCGATCTCACTGACGTGGGAAAGAACCTGCTCTCCATGAACGAGAGAAAAGGGAAAAAGGTCGATATTATTCAGTAGGCCAGGCACATTCGATCCAGGGGCGAAAGCCCCGATTTTCATTTTTTCCTTTCACTTTTCTTACATTTGTTTATATTTTCCCTTTCGATTTTCTTACATTTATTCATATTTTTCCTTTCAATTTTCTTACATTTATTCATATTTTTCCTTTCATCATTTTTCTCCAACTACTCGATTCCATCATACGAACTTTTTTCTCATTTTCTTTCACCCCTCACTCTTTCCCTTTTCCCTCTCTCCACTTTTTCCTCATTTTCTTTCACTCCCTCACTCTACACCCCTCTTTCTTCTCCCCACACTTTCCTCATTTTCCTTTCATCCTCTCACTCTCCTTCCCTTCTCCCACCACACCTACTTGCCCCCACCCACCCACCCTCCCCACCATCATAACCGCTACCCCCCTCACCACTTCCTTCACCCACATCCACCCCCCACCCCGGATAAAATAAAATATGGAAATCTTCAAGAAGAAAAATTATTCAATAAAAGATATAAGCTCCACATCTTTTAGGCGACACACGAAAAGTTTTAATCATGGATACATACGGAGGTACAGATGCCTGATACCCTTTCCAAAAGTCAGATTCGGAACATCATGAGGGCTGAGCACAAATCCTCGGGGATCACCAAGATCAATCCCGGGCTCTACCGTGCTCTCAACCAATACCTTCAGAAGCTACATGAGGCCTACCTCAAGGCCCATGCCGAAAACAAGACCCAGAAAGCCCTGACCCTCACCAAGGAGATTACGGATACGGAACGGGATATCAGCACCATCTACGAGCTCAGGGAACGGAAACTTCTGCTCATGGCCCAGGACATCGTTCGGGGGGGTGCCCCCTCACTGAAATATCTGTTCCCCGGGGAAAAGCTGCTCTTATTACGGCTATCCTCGATCCTGCTCGAGACCCGGAAGGACATCTCCATCGATTTCCATTCTCATGTTGACAGATACATCAAGACCATTGCAAAGGAGTACGATCTCGAACGAACGCTCTACTCACCCTTCCATCCCACGGATCCCTTCTGTGAAGACCTTACGAAACCTCAATCTCCCCCAGTGAATGCAGATACAGATATTTCTTCTCTACCACCGCCCCCACCTCCATCTTCTCCCACCTCAACCTCCACCCCCACTGGTGAGAGCATATCACAGGAATCCAACCTATCAGCAGATATTTCCAAAACCCCGGAACCAGACGAAAAAGGGGAAGCGGAACCAGCACCAGGGAACGACGTATTGGGAAGAGCTGATGATACAGAGAACATCACAAATGCAGCTCCATCCGATGACGTGAGATCTGACCCATCTAATGAGTCTGCCAGCGAACAGCAAAATGAACTCGAGGAAGATGGGGAGGATGATGACGACGAGTCCGTGGATTTCCTCAAGGACTATGCTGTGGCCGGGACCCTGGAATCCATACCCCAGTTCCGGGCAGATGATCTCCATGATTACCGGTTCGAGGAAGGGGAGGTCATCACTCTCCCCCTGAAGATGGCAGAGCTTCTCGAAAAGCAGGGGAAACTCTTCATCGTTGATATGGAGAAAAAGCAGGGATCAGGCTGAAACGAAGGTTGAGTTCAGCAGTTCTGGTTAACTGATCGTGAACCTTCAAGCTGACACTTGGGAGATGGATCACTGGGCAATAATGAATTGTCCCTGCAAGAAAACTGAATGAAAAAGGAGTGATGATCGGGGTGAAAGTGAAGTAGTGGATCAGGCGGGAACGATGGTCACGACATTGTTCCCACGAAGGATGACCTTCCCCATCTTCTTCACGATGTCGTCCTTTGTCTCCTGGGTATTGTCGAGGACCATGTTCATGTACTCGTCGAATCCGATGAGCACACCTTCCAGCACACGACCGTCCTTCAGGAGCAGGGACATTTTCTTGTTGAGATTGCGTTCCAGAATATTGATGGGCATTACCATAGGCTGTGTAGTTCCGATTACTCTTTTATAATTGTCGTAGGGGAAACCGGAGTGTGACACGAATCGCGTATGAATATCTCTATTGAAATAAGATGTGGCAGGGTGGGGGGGAGGGGAGAGGGTGGTGTGAGCCCAGGTTTTGGTGGGGAACACATGGGGATATGTTTTGTTGTGTGCATGAAGGGTGGAGTGAGGGGAAACGGGAAGGAGGATTGGGAGGTCAGATCACTGCAAGAAATGACAACATCTACGTTTTCCTTTTCCCAATCAATGAAATAAGAACGAACAGCACCATGAGTTCCAATCCGCCCGTACCCACAGGGATGAAGTTTTCATCGCCCTTGTCTACCGGATGCTCCACTAAGACTGATCCCAGACTCCAGTTGGTGACCTGGATGGCTCCGCTTGTGAGTTCCGCCTTTATCCAATAGGTTCCCGGATCAATATCACGTGTGTCCCATGCGTACATCCCGGTGATCTCCGAGACGGTACCCTCAACGATAAGCTGTGTCCGGGATTCATTTTTCTCCGGTGAATAATAGAGGGCCATGGTATCATTAAGATCGTTCGTCGAGATCTCACATCTGATCAGGAACTCACTGTCCGCAGACATGTTTGCGTTCGACGGCTCCACAACACTGATGGATACCTCTTCCTGACCAGGGCCTCCCGCTTCTCCATCCACTTCCTCGATGCAGTGGACAAAACCGTCCCAGGAACCGATCCAGAGCTTTCCATCCTCGATGCATGGGGAGGATCGAACCTGTTCGTCAGACACCTTCATGACCCATACCCCGAGACCGGTCTCGAAATCGATGCAGTGAACGGTACCATCATCACATCCGACGTAGACGAATCCGTTGGCAATAGCTGGTGAGGATTGTACAAGATCTCCAGCATCGTAGGACCACTGAAAGGCACCGGAATCCCGTTCCACACAATGCACATACCCGCTGTCCGAACCGATAACCACCATCCTTACCGATATGGCAGGGGATGAGAAGAATCCGGCTCCTTCCGGATCCTGGTAGGCCCAGAGCGGCTGCCCCGTCCTGCCGTCCAGCAAGTACAGTGTCCCTGACAGGGTGTTTCCCGAGGTTGCCACATAGACTTCCTGGTACTGTACCGCAGCCGTGGCAATGATGAACTCTCCGAGAGGGGATGTCCAGATCATGGTTCCTGTATCCAGATTGAGACAGTAGAAATTCGATCCTGCTCCACAGTATACTCGCCCATCCTCGATGTTCGGTGATGCCCATACTGCTGCGGATGTGAGGAAGCTCCAGACCTGCGTTCCATCATCGGCATCGACAGCGTATACCTGAAAATTCGAGCATCCGAACACCACAAGGCCAGAATCCACTCCGGGCGAAGAGAAGATGTCCCCATTGGCCGGGAATGCCCATTTTTCCTCCCCGGTCTCCGCATCCAGACAGTAGAGATTGTCATCATATGAGGGAAGATACACCCAGCCGTCGCTTATGGAAGCAGTTCCCTGGATCGTATCTCCGGTCTCGAAACTCCAGATTTCGGTACCGGTCTCTGCCTCGAGACAATAGAAGGACGAATCACCGGATCCAACATACACCTTTCCCTCATACAGGATCGGAGATGTATATACATATCCCCCTGTCTCGAAGCTCCATTTAAATGTCGGATTCATGGGCCCCGGTTCCTCCAGGAGAAAACCGCTTCTGTTCAGATCCTTGTGAAAGGTGGTCCATTCTCCATTCACATTTGTCACAAGAGATGAGCCTGTTATGATGAGTGCAATACACAAGAAAATCACAGATAACCGCTGCATGGGGTGGAGGGATAAATGCTCCCTAATAAATGTATAGGTGGGAAGGTGGGTTATGGATCATAGAACGGTGGTGAGATGGCGTGGGGTGGAGGGAATGGATGCAGTGAGGGAAGAAGTATAGGGGGAGCTCAAGTATGAGGGAGAATGTGGAATTCGGGGAGAGAGAGGAGGATGGGAAATGGAGAGAGGGAAGCGAATGCATGAAATGAGAGTCAAAATCCCGGACATCCCGGAAAATTATTTATGTGATTTCCAGGCTTTCACCGAAAATCAACAATGACTTAACCGAGGCATCACCATGAAGATCATCATCGACGGCGAGATCAAAGATATGCCCGCGCTCTGGTTTCAGGATGACAGGATCCGATTCATCGACCAGCGCAAGCTCCCCTACTCACTGGAATTTTTCGACGCCATCACTGTGGAGGAGGCAGCCTATGCCATCAGGAACATGGTGGTGAGAGGGGCACCGGCCATTGGAGCTGCAGGAGCCTACGGTATGGCCCTGGCATCCATCACTGGAATGGATATCAACGAAGCACATCAGATGCTCGGTGCCACCCGACCCACGGCACATGATCTCTTTTATGCCATCGACCGTCTCCGTGACATTATAGTCAAAGGTGAGGATCCGATCACGGCCTCGGAGGAGTACGCCAGGGATATCATTGAGCGGTGCAGAAAGATCGGAGAGAACGGTGCTCATCTGATTCCCGATGGAGGGAATGTGCTTACCCACTGTAATGCAGGAGCGCTGGCAACCGTGGATCATGGAACTGCTCTCGCACCAATGAGAGCCGCACATAATCAGGGGAAGGATTTTTTCGTGTATGTGGACGAGACCAGACCCCGCATCCAGGGACGCTTGACAGCATGGGAACTCACCCAGGAGAACATACCTCACCGGATCATCCCTGATAATGCCGCAGGCTACTTCATGAAGAAGGGTGATGTGGACATCGTGATCACCGGTGCGGACAGGATCACTCGGAACGGTGACGCTGCCAACAAGATCGGCACCTATGAGAAGGCGGTCCTTGCTAAGGAGAACGGTATCCCCTTCTACATTGCCGCACCAGCTTCCACCTTCGACCTGAAGCTTCCCCACGGGGACGGCATCGAGATCGAGTTCAGAGATGAGAAGGAGGTAACCGAGTTCCAGGGGTATCCTCTGTTCGGCTCAGGTGAGAAGGCACTCAATCCGGCATTCGATGTGACTCCGGTGGAATACATCAAGGGTTTCATCACAGAGTATGGAGTATTTGCACCGGAGAATCTGGAGGATTTCTTCAGTAAGTTCGAGTAGGTATTGATCAGGATTCAGAAATATAGGAATCACATGTCGGGCAATAGTAATCTCGTGAATTCCCGGCATTTTCAACGATCTGATTGCAGAAGGGACACCTTCTGGACCTCCCAGCACGTCCTCCGTCGCCTCTGTACAGTGAATCACCGATCACCTCCTTGGTATCGATGAGATCCGAATTTAGCTCCTGATAGTTCCTCATGTGGTCCACCACGGTTGTTCCCTTCGGGATGCCCTCAGCAACATCCCGCATGAGCCACCATCCGAATCGATTAATCCTTCTGTTCGTGAAAAATCCGTACCCGAACAGGAACAGGCCAACGATCAGGGTGAAGCAGCAGGTCGATTCTGCAAGAGGGGAATTGGTACCGGTCAAGATGATGGATAGGAAAAGCCCGGCACAGAACACGACCAGGCTCATAAGCTGGATCTGCTGCTCGCGTTTCATCTTTCTCTTCTTTCTTCTTTTTCTTGATGAAGATGGCATATATTCCACCTTGGATGATCTCTTCTTATTGTGCACAGTTTGATCTGGACGACTTAAAAAGTTTGCTCTTTGTTATTATTCTGTTCCTTGTGTTTTTTTTCACCTCTTCACTCTGGATATCTGCCTTCCTCCGCACTCTTCACGACTCCGCGTGATCATCATGTGGTCACTTCATTGAGCCTTTTTGATCTTTGCGAGATTCTATCGATATTTCAGTTCCATTCAACCGACCATACAATCCCAATATTAACGAATCTGAGTAATTGGTATCATCTGTGGAATCCGCGATCTCCGCACCTCCGCGCGAGTAAATCAATCCACCACCAACATTCTTATATAAATGCGCCCAAACCCTACCCCATGGAACCGGATGACATCTTCTCCCGGGTCCGCACCGCCGGACGAAGGGAGCTGTCAGAACAGGAATCGAGACTGGTATTCGAACAGTACGCTATCCCAGTTGTGGACGGTGAGATAGTCGAGACTGTCAAGGATGCAAAGGATACCGCCCAGAAGATGCGTTATCCCGTTGTGCTGAAGATCGCATCCCCCGATATCCTGCACAAGACCGAGGTCGGGGGGGTGAAGACCGCCATCTACTATCCCGAGGATGTGGAACTGGAGTTCAATGCCATTCTCAAGAGTACCCGGGAATCCCGCCCCGACGCACGGATCGACGGGATCATGATCCAGCCCATGGAGAGACGGGGTCTCGAGGTGATCATCGGTGGCGTTCAGGATGCGGTGTTCGGGAGCATCGTCATGTTCGGGCTGGGAGGGATACTCACCGAGGTGCTCAGGGATGTGACCTTCGGACTTGCCCCCGTTTCCCGGGAGCGGGCGTTGGAGATGGTGGAGGGGATCCAGTCAAGATCGCTTCTGCATGGGTACCGTGGGAAGCAGGGGATCGATACCGATGCGCTCGCTGACATCATCGTCAAGGTCTCTCACCTCATGGAGCACCCAGACGTGGCTGAGGTTGATGCCAATCCTGTTTTTGCAAAATCCGACGGTTCGGTGTGTGTTGATGCCAGGATCATTCTAACGGATGCTGATGCCGATACCGATATACAATCTCTGGGTGGGGAGGGGGAAGAAGGGGGGGAGGATGCGGATATGGAAGCGTCCTCTGATGAGGTCTCAAGCATCGCCAGGATATTCTCACCGGAGTCAGTTGTTCTTGTGGGCTCCTCGAAGATCAGGCGTAAGGGAAGGATGGCGTCACCCGAGCTGTTCAGGGATATCAGGTATAACATGGAAACATATTTCTCAGGCGAATTCACGGTGTTCGATATCGAGGAGAATGATCTCGACAATCTATCAAGGATACAGGCAGACACCGCAATCATTGCCCTTCCATCGGAGGAGAGTCTTGAAGCTGTAAGCCATCTGAATGTGAGCGCAATCATCCAGATCGACGGAGCCTTTTCCACGGAGATGAGGAAAGAGTATCTTGAAAAGATCCATAGGAAGCACGTCCGTATGCTGGGCCCAACCACCATAATGGGGGTCATCAGCCCGGAGATTGGGTTCAATACATCATTCGAACGGGATCTCATGCCCACCAGCGGCCACATCGCAGTTCTTTCCCAGAGCGGTGGGGTGGGTGCGATCCTTCTCGACTGGGCCAAATATCATGGCATCGGGATCTCCCGGTTTGCCTTTATGGGGGAGAAGCTGGATGTTGGGGATGCTGAACTTCTGACCTTTCTGGATTCAGACCCCGATACAAAGGTCATCTGCATCTACATGGAAGGAGTGAAGGACGGCAGGGAGTTCGTCGAACTTGTGAAGGGTATCCATAAACCCATTCTCGTACTGAAAGGGGGGACCAGCGAGGCATCAAAGAAGCGGGCCGCCTCTCATACCGCATCCATGGCAGGGAGCGATGAGGTGTTCAATGCCGCATTCCATGATGCCGGGGTCCTCAGGGTGAACTCCATCGATGAGCTTTTCAACGGTGCACGGGGTCTTATCTCCCAGCCCCCCATGAAGGGTACCCGGGTTGCCGTGGTCAGTAATGTGGGAGGGCCTGCCATCCTTGCAGCCGATGCTCTGGAAAAGGAAGGACTTCAGCTTGCGAACCTCACCCTGGAAACCCGGAGTTCACTTTCCACCGCTTTCCCCGAGATATTCCCGACAGCCGATGATGTCATCAATCCCATCGATACAATAGCAGATGCGAAAGCCGACAGATTCGAATCTATCATCGAGGATATTCTGAAGGACCCTGAAGTGGACGGTGTAATGGTGATCAATATGCTCAAATCAACCTTCTTCGATCCCGAAGGGGCGTCTATTATTGCAAAGGTGGTTTCCGATTCCCAAAAACCAGTGGTTGACGTCCCTGCCGGGGGAGAGGATTATTTCAAGGTCAGAGATGTGCTCAAGGGGACGGACCTTCCAGCCTACGATCTTCCGGAAAAGGCGGCAAAGGTGCTTCGTCTTCTGTATGACCTTCACCTCGCACTGCAGAAGAAGAAAAAAGTGTGAGAAATAGCAGATTATGATGTATTGGAAGTAGAAGAAAAAAAGGTGTGGGAAATACTGATGATGATGTATTGGAAGTAGAAGAAAAAATTGTGAGAAATAGAAGCTGATGATGATACATAGGAAGAAGAAGTGTGAAATACAGATGGGAAAGATGAGTAAGGAGAATTAGATGAATAAGATGAAATAGGGTGAATTATCAATCCAGAATTGCCGCAGTAAGCAAGGGAAGTATGATCGTGGCATCCCCCTCGATGGTGACATACTTTGCATCCGTACGGACCTTGCCCCAGGATACTGCTTCCCGCACCCTGGCCCCGCTGAGAGAACCGTCATATTCCGGAGCTGTAGTAATGTAGACCGCAAAATCCAGTCCGTCCCTGAACTGGTTCCACCATATGGTGTGATGTTTGGAGATCCCTCCCCCGATCATCAGGGCTCCGGTCCTCTGGGCGGTGAATACAATGTCCGAGAGTTCATTCTCGTCTTTGAACAGATTGATCCTGAAGTCGCGGTGTTCCTGAGTGAACATCCAGAGCTGGGAACCGAAGGCTCCGTCTGTGATCCCCGGCACATAGACAGGGATCTTATTTTTCCAGGCCCAGTGGATGATCGTTGATTCCTCGGCCCTTTTCCCAAATTCCCAGATCAGGTCGTTGGTACCGTACTCCTTCTTCCCTGACTCATACAGCTCTTTGAGGATAGGCTGCATCCACTCCTCCAGCACTTTTCCGTAGGAATCATTTGGGACAAGGATGTTCCCCAGTCGATTCACTCCCTGTTCGTAGAGTTCAGCATCATCCATGAGGAAATCACCGTGATAGTATGGAGCCCTCATCCGGGCTATATCATGGTCGAGGGTTCCGCAGGTGGTGATGATAACATCCACCATCTTCCGTTTCACCAATTCTCTGATCACTCCCCGCATACCCGTAGAGATGGGTGCCGCAGGGAATGAGAGGAAGACCGTACATTCCGGATCCTTCACCATGGTGTTCAGGATATCCATGCCAACAGCCAGCTTCTTTCCCGTGAAACCTCCTGCTGCAAAATACATCTCCATGAGCTCTTTCACTGATAGATCACTGGTCAGTTCAAAATCGGTGACAACCGGCTGCGTATCGATGTCAAGCATGAGAATCCCTTTAATTATTTGAATGATTGAATAAATAACAAGATGAGAACAACGGTCCCGTATCAGTAATCGGGAACCATATTCTGCTGTCTGAGCTCAGCTTCCATCCTCTTCCGTGCTGCTCTGATATCAGCGGGATGACGCGGCCGTTTCGGGAGTGCGAGTTTTTCCTCGAGCTCCCTGTTCCTGTTCCTGATCGTGGCCTCGGTGAGACCGGTGGAAATGGATATGGTTCTCTGGGTGAGTTTCTCATTGTGCTTCAATGCGGAATGATAGATCACAGCGGCAACCACGCTCATGGGATTTCTTCCGGACATGAGTCCCGACTGTTCCGCCTGTTTGAGAAGGGCTACCGCATCATCCATCGTTTCATCCTTGAGCTTGAGTTCCTTGGAGAGTTTCATCATGGTATCCTCGGAATTGATGGGGATGGTCTTGAGATCAAGTTCCTTGACAAGCAGCCGGTACATCCTTCCGATGGCCTTTTTCTTGGGCTCTGCATTTCTGGCAATGTCATCCAGGGTCTGGGGTGCTTTATGGATCCTTAAAGCCGCATACAGAGAGGCCGAGACAACTACCTCGATACTTCTCCCCCTCACGAGTCCCTCATGGGATGCCCGGTTATATATCTCTAGAGCGGTCCTCTGAATGTCCTCTGAAATATGCAAATTTTTTATGATTGAATCCAGTACAACTTTTACAATAAATTCACGTCTGTTGGATGCGTTTACCATGAATGCAACCTCGTCCCCTCGTGATAGGTATATTATAAAACGTTTTCGATATTTT
>CAZTGJ010000054.1:0-14340 GCA_964613025.1 uncultured Thermoplasmata archaeon
GAAATCAATAGCTCAAATATGGTTGATCATTCCTTAACCGAAGACACATGAAATGTTATTATTATGGGCTTCATTGTCCTGGGATAATATAGTCGGATATATCCCCACCACATTTTCCGAAATTGTGTTGTATGTAAATCTGTTATTGCTGGATAAATTTAGGTAGATGCCGTTCCGGTTGCCCTTGAATATGTTATTTGTGATTGTACAATCGCTGGAATGGAGAATATAGATTCCATGGAAGTCATTAGAAAAGGTATTTTCAAAGATATGGTTGTGGTCTGATTCCATCCAGATTCCGGCATCAAATCGTCCACTGCCACTCCCTATAATTTTTAAACCGCTTATGTTCACCCAGTCATCGATTATCCTTATCACATCTCCGTTTCCACCTCCATCAATAGTTGTGGTCTCTGAGCTGTTCCCAATGAGATTTATTCGCTTATTCACTGCAACATTTTCATTATATGTCCCATTGAACACTCTGATCGTATCTCCCAATCCGCTCGCATCAACAGCATCCTGTATCTTCTGATACGGATGCTCCAAGCTTCCGTCTCCCCCATCAGCTGCATCGTCATCCACATAGATCGTTTCATTTTCCACAAATATGTCTACACTTTTTGAGTCGAATTCTAAACCATTATCTTTTCCAACGAATCTCAGGGTAAATATTCCGCCGGCATCTGGTTGAAAGTTAAAGTTTACATTCCCTGTATCCCCATCACCTACATGATCAATGGGTAAAAAATATTGATATTCATCATTTATGTTGTAGTGGATATCAACATATGCTGCATCTTCATCTCCACTATTCAGAACGGTGACCTCAACATTGACTCTCTCGTTTATTTTAACTTGTGTTTTATCCGCGATCACACTTTCAATAGATAATTCAGGCAATCCTTGAGTTGTATGAAACTCCTCCGATGAATTCCCGGTTACATTCCGTATCTCAAAAAGAGGTATCCATGCCAGAACAAGAACCACTAGGATAGTTACCAATTTCTCGAATAATGCATATTGATTATTCATCCAATCCACTCCGTTGTCATGATATCACACATTGCTATATTCTTAATGAGAGTCTGCCATTTAATTTAAACCCTCGGTTTTTTCACTTAGAGGAGGTTCATATGGTTCTTCGCACCTCCCCCACGCACCCCCTGTTTCCAGCGTGAGTCAATCGATAATGGATCACCTGCATATAATCCCCCCGTCGCCTCCGGCTCTGTGCCCTTCTGCCTTTGCGAGCTTAGCGGCTCCTATGAGTCATCCGGAGTGAAAACAAGTTTTCCCTCGATCTCCCTAACTTGACGACCCATGGGGTCATCTGCAGCGACAACAAGTTGTCACTCCTCCGCGCGAGGTATCAATCCGGCCACACAATCCCAACAAAATATTAAATCCGCGTTCATCCACCGCATCCGTTTCATCCGCGTGCCTCGTCGTCGTCGCCCCCCAAACATTAAATAACCCTCCTCTCATTCTCTGCCCATGATCCCATTCAAGGAAGTGAAGGTGCTGGACCTGAACACCGAGGCTCTGGGAATCCCGACCCTTACCCTGATGGAGAATGCCGGGAAGGCCCTTGCAGAGGAGATAATGAAGCTGGATACCGCAGGAAAGAACGTGCTCATCCTCTGCGGGACCGGGAACAACGGCGGGGACGGGCTCGTTGCGGCCAGGTATCTTGCAGATCACTGTACCGTAAATATCATGATCCTCGGCAGGGAGATGAAGACGGAGATCTCCCGGGCGAACTACGAGCAATTGCCGGATGCCATCAGATTTGACCATCTCGATGTCAATGATGAGGACTGGCGGCAATATATCAAACGGGCAGTATACGAAACCGATCACATTGTGGACTCCATGCTCGGGGTGGGCATCACCGGGAAGCTGCGTGATCCCTATCACTATGCGGTTCAGCAGATCAATGAATCGGGAAAACCGGTTGTCAGCGTGGATGTTCCCACCGGCTTTGGTGGGGAGCTTACCGTGAGACCGGACATCACCGTGACCTTTCATGATGTGAAGGAGGGAATGCGCGGCAGACTGGCAGATCCCACCGGTAACATTATCGAGAGCGGAAACTGCGGTCGTATCATCGTCCGGGATATCGGCATTCCCCTGAAAGCGGAGAAGTTTGTGGGGGTCGGTGACTTCGTACACTATCCCATACCCGGGGATGAGTCTCACAAAGGGAACAACGGTGTCGTGCTCATCGTGGGAGGAGGACCTTTCACCGGTGCTCCTGTCCTGGCAGCTTCCGCCGCCCTGCGGACAGGGAGCGATCTTGTCATTCTCGCTGTCCCCTCCAGGATCTACCCGATCATCGCATCAATGTCCAAGGATATCATCGTCTTCCCCCTTCCCTCGGATGACCATCTCACACCCAGGGATGTTCCGGTGCTCCTGTCCTATGCCTTCCGCGCCAATGTGGTTCTCATCGGTCCCGGTCTGGGTAAACACCCCGAAACCGTGGATGCACTTCAGCAATTGGTCAAAGAACTGAAGAAACCCCTGGTGGTGGATGCGGATGCTATCTATGCACTAAAGGATATCAAGTTCGGAAACAATGTTATCTTCACACCGCACGGAGGCGAGTTCACTCTTGCCCTGGAGGACTCCAAACTTGCACAAAAGGGGCCCGGCAGTGGAGCAGTGAACAGCCATAGGTATTCCAGCTTCACTGGGGATGAGAGGGATCGAGCGCATCAGGCGCTGACATTTGCGCGGACACATGGGGTAACGGTTGTTCAGAAAGCACACCACGACCTTATTTCAGACGGATACACGAGTAAATTCAACAAAACCGGGAATCCGGGGATGACCGTGGGGGGGACGGGGGATGTACTTGCCGGCACTATAGCTTCGCTCTATGCCAGAGGACTGGAACCGATCAATGCAGCCTGCCTGGGAGCTTTCATCACGGGGATGGCCGGAGATCTTGCCTTCGAGCGTTCCTGGTATTCCCTTACCGCTACCGATGTGGTGGAGGAGATCCCTCATGTATTCCAGGCGGTCTTCGGGAAGAAACGCTGACCATATGGGTACAATATTCCAGACACCTGCGGAATCAGCAGACAAGTTTAAATCCGATTTGTGATTTGTCTCATGGGGTTGAAAAATGAATGAAACAGAAGTTATTTGGATGGATGGTAATTTTATTCCATGGAACGAGGCAAAGATCCATGTTCTCACCCACACTTTACATTATGGTATGGGAGTATTCGAGGGAATTCGTTTTTATGAGACCAAGGATGGACCTGCTATTTTCAGGCTCAAGGAGCATGTCGAGAGGTTATATTCCGGAGCTAAGGATGCTCTTCTGGATCTCACGTTCTGCAAAGAAGAGGTCACCGAAGCCATAGTGGAAACAGTGAGAAGGAATAAGATCCAGTCAGGATATATCCGTCCTTTGGTGTATTTCGGATACGGGAAGATGGGGCTCAATCCCAGGGGGTGTCCCACACGTATGGCAATAGCGGTCTGGCCCTGGGGTTCCTATTTAGGTGAGGATGCGGTTAAGGTTAAGACCTCCCGTTTCAAGAGGATCCACCCGGAATCCACCCATGTCGAGGCAAAGATATGCGGTCACTACATCAATTCCATACTCGCATCCTGTGATGCCCGGGATAACGGCTACAACGAGGCTTTGCTCATGGATCATTATGGGTGTATCGGGGAAGGCCCGGGTGAGAATATCTTTCTTGTGAAGGACAATGTGATCTACACTCCCGGACCGGGGAGCATCCTGAGAGGGATAACCAGACGATCCGTTATGACAATTTCACGGGACGAAGGGTACAAACTGGAAGAGATGAAACTTACACTGGATGATGTTCATACTGCCGATGAGGCATTCTTCACTGGCACGGCGGCGGAGATATCCCCAATACTCTCCGTGGACGACAGAAAGATCGGAGATCGGGTACCCGGTGAGGTCACCAGCCATATTCAGAAGATCTACATGGACACGGTTCACGGAAGGAATGAGAGCTACAAACACTGGCTGACGTTCGTGTGAGAGGCCACTCGGCATAATGATTGCATGTAAAGACATGATGATAGCATGTAAGGCATAATGATAGCATGTAAGGCATAATGATAGCATGTAATGGCATGATGAAGGCAAGATGAAGAACCATCCTCTGTGGGGCAGGGGGGGTGGGGGGGGAATACGTTTCGTGAAAGGAGGAAGAACATGTCTTTGACAGAAATTGAAATGAACGATCGTGTTGCGATCCTGCGATTGAATAACGGCACCACCAATCCACTCAACCCCGGGCTTGTACTGGAGCTGTCGGAAGAGCTGCTTCGTCTGGAGGATGATGATGAGGTGAATGCTCTGTTGGTTACCAGTTCGACCCGGAAATTCTTCTCCATCGGTCTTGCCATCCCGGAGCTGTATCCCATGGGACGCGAGGAATTTTCCGGTTTTCTGCACTCGTTCAATGGGCTCTGCACTCGGTTGTTCAGCTTTCCCAAACCCACTGTTGCCGCTCTCAACGGTCATGCCATTGCCGGAGGATGTGTCCTTGCACTCTGCTTCGATTACCGATTCATTGCCTCGGAGAGAAAGCTCATGGGCCTGAACGAGATCAAACTCGGGGTTCCCGTCCCCTCACCTGCCGATTTCATACTGCAGTCCATCGTAGGAAGTCAAACAGCCAAGCACATCATGGAATCCGGAGAGTTCTTTCCACCTGATCAGTCCCTTTCCATGGGATTGGTCGATGAGGTTCATCCCGCCGATCAGCTCCATGACCGGGCACTGGAGAAGGCGAAGATTCTCGGATCCATGCCCAGCCCGGCGTATGGTATGATCAAGCAGGGAAGAATCGAAGAAGTTGTGGGAAGAACCAGAGAATCGTTGGAGGAGAAGGAGCGATACTTTGTGAAGTGCTGGTTTGCCACTGCCACCAGGAAACGGCTGAAAGAGGCCATGGAGAAATTCTGATTGCTCGAGGCATCCGTCCGGGTAGAGACGGTATACGGAATCCACCGTATGATCACTTGAGGATCCTGACGCGGCGTCCTTCGATCTTCAGTTTTCCCTCTGCATAGAGCTTGATCGCCAGTGGAAGGACCTTGTGCTCCTCTTTCAGTATCCGAGCGCCCAGGGTCTCCTCGGAATCGTCATCCTGAACCGGTACGCACCGCTGAATAATTATGGGACCTGCATCCATATTCTCATCAACAAAATGAATCGTACAGCCTGAGACTTTCACACCGTACTCCAGAGCATCACGCTGTCCATGGGTTCCCGGGAACGAAGGCAGGAGTGCAGGATGGATATTAATTATTCTTTTTCTGAAAGCCGTGATGAAATAGGGGGTGAGCATTCGCATGAAACCGGCAAGAACCACGAGGTCCACGTCATGATTCCTGAGCACGGTCTCCAATTCACACTCGAAATCCTCCCGCTCCCGCTTCCTGTGATCAACGAAGACTGCAGGTATCCCCGACTTTTCCGCCCTGTTCCGTACATGAGCATCCTTCTTGTTGTAGATGAGGACCGAAATGGTCACATCAAGTTCCCCGTTGTCCACAGCGTCCACAATGGACTGGAAATCTGTTCCGCTTCCTGACGCCAGTACTCCGATGTTCATAGGTTTCCTCCAAATGGTAACGCCAGCATCATACTGCACCTCATGATCACAATGCTCCGATGATCTTCGACTTCAGGCTCTCAAGAGGTATCTCCTCCTGATCTCCCGAGGCCATGTTCCTGACTACAATACTCCCTCTCTGGAGCTCTAGTTCACCGGTGATCACTGTGAACTTCACCCCCAGATCGTTCATTCTTGACATTGCCTTTTTCAGGCCCCTTCCGCTCACTTCCAACTCGGTCCGCACCCCCGCCCTCCGAAGATCCGTTGAGATCATGAATGCCGTCTCCTCGGAACCCGGTGTGGGAATAACCCCGACATCAGGTGGAAGTTCCTGGAAGCTCAGTCCATCGCTCTCCAGGGCCATGAGCAGACGATCGAAGCCAATGGCAAAACCGGAGGTTCCCTTGATGTTCAGGGAAAAAAGATCACTGAGATCATATTCACCGCCGCCACATATCTGCTTCTCCGCGCCAAGGGTGGGAACATCGATCTCGAATACAATACCCGTGTAGTAGTCAAGACCCCGTGCGATTCCAAAATCAATGATATGCTCGATACCGCTCTTGTTCAGAATATTCGATACCCTTGAAAGTGAATCGAACCCATTCTTTATCATAAGCTCCCATTCAGGGGTCAGCTCCCTCTCACGTGTAAATGACTCAGTTTCCATGTTCTGTCCGGGTCTCACCCCTCCTGCATGGGAACCACCTTCTGTGGCATCACTGCCATCAACACTTCTCCTGATATCAACACTACTACTACCATTAGCACTACTACTACCATTAGCACTACTACTACCATTAGCACTACTACTACCATTAGCACTACTACTGCGATCAATACTACCCCTGCCATAAGCAACAGTACTATTGCCATCAATTGAGAAGACATCGGCATCTAATCCGTCATCCAATCCGGATACCGGTTCATCCGGAAACAGCATATGCCGTCCATTCTTCAGTGCAAGGGGATCCCCCATGAGGTCCAGCATATCGAGCAGGAGGTCAGCATCGGGATACCGCTTATCTGTGAAATAGGTCTCGATACCCTCGGTATTCCCCTTATCGATGAGGGTCATTACCGGCTTCTCATTTGCACCGAGCTTCTCAAGCAGTCCCTTCAGAACTCCGAGATGACCGATGCGAACGACACAGTTCCTGAGCCCGGTGGCCTTGATACTCCGAACTGCCAGGGCAATGATCTCTGCGGCGGCTTGGGGAGTGGATGATCCCATGCATTCCGCCCCGAACTGCCAGAACTCCCGATACCTCCCCTTTTGCGGTCTCTCGTATCGGAAACAATTCCCGAAATAGTAGACCTTCACCGGTTTGGGAAGGAATGCCATCTCCTCGGAAAAGAACCGTAGGACCGCGGCGGTGAGCTCGGGACGCAGGGCCATGGTCCTCCCCCCTTTGTCCTCGAACGTGTAGAGCTGATCCACGACCTCCTCACCGGATTTCCTGGTGAACAGGTCAAGATGTTCGAATGTGGGGGTCGAGATCTCATGGTACCCGAATTCTCCGGCATTCTGCCGGAGAATTGCTTCTACCTGCCTTCGTGCGTACATTTCGGACGGACCGAAATCTCTGGTGCCACGTGGCTTCCCTATTGCGACCTTTCCCATGTGCTCCCCTCATTCCTTAATTTTAAGTGGGGTTTCACACTTGGGACATTTCACGGTCACGGGCCGCTGAGCTGTCTTGATGCTCAGGATGGTGGCGCATTTCGGACATTTGATCTTCACTGCGGCTACCGCTGCTCCAGCCGCTGCACTGGCACTTGATGGTTTCTGACTGGTTTGTGGCTTTGGTTTGGCTGCTGATGGCGAATCGCTCTTCAGGGATTGTGTCCCCGGTTTGGGGCGGGGTCTGGGCGCAGGTCTGGAGGGAGGTGCAGCCGGTTCATCATCCCAGCCGGTATCGTGTCCGGAATCATCATCTCCCCAGTCATCATCCTCATCTCCCTTTATCTTCAGGAAGTAGACCGCTCCTCCGATCCCTCCAATGAGAACGACTGCAATGAGGATGGGTATGACAATGGGCATTCCCTCACTCTCACTTCCGGTTCCCCCTCCAGTGGACGAGTCCTCGACGGAAAATGAAACAGAAGCTTCGTTGTTGGTCTCGTCCTTTTCGATCACGTCATTTCCCGGGTCTGCTCTCACGATGATCGTATGTTCTCCCTGTGATGCTGAGATCCAATCCAGGGTGACGGTCTTTGTATCACCTGCAGGTATGGCCACTAAGCTGGCACTGTCGATCGTGGTGGTTCCTGAATGGTAAGCAGAAACCGTGATCAACCCCTGCACATCACCGATATTCTCCACGGTTGCAAGAATTAAAAGTTTGTCCCCTTCCTTTGCCTTCGTTATTGCTTTTCCTCCTTCATCCTGAACAATGATCGATGTTATCCTGAGGTCCGGGATCTTACTCACTGTAACCTCTATTGTTTCCTCATTGTTCTCCAGGAATTTTTCACCCTCCATCTCCTGAATGATTGCAATCATATCGAATTTTTTAGAATCCTCGGAGATCTGGGGAGTCCATGTGAGGGCAATTGTCTTCTGTTCATGGGCTTCAAGATCTACAAATTCCTGTGCGATGATATTTCCAGGAAGGATATCATCCAGGTAGATGGTCAGTTCCACGTTCTCCACACCAAGCTCCCCTGAATTATACAATGAGATATTGATGGTCGTCTCGATCCTGTCAGCAATGTTCGTCGTGTTTACACCATTCTGATCAGGTATTATGCTGGTCACCGAAAGTTCCGGGACAAGAATGTCCTGAATACTCACTAGAAGACTCGAGTTCACGACTTCATTTCCAATGCTGTCGGTGAGGGTGAATCTGACGACATAGTTGTTCTTTGGTATGATGTCCGTGGTATCCCAGAGAACCCAGTAGGTTGTACCATCAGCTAAAAGTTCCTGTTCAAACGCTGCATTTCCCGTTGCCCCCCCGGAGATGTACACATCACCGGAAAGGTCTTCCTCGTCCGAGACGATGAACAGTCTCACCTCGCTGCCAATGAAATACATGTTGTCATTGTCATCAAGTACATCGGAACCGACCTCAAGAACGTTGGGCGGGAAGATGTCCTTTTCCACGATCTCGAAGACCTCGCTGGTGTTCTTATTCCCTACATTATCCGCAATGGTGCACTTCACATACAGATAAAAGGTACCCCACTCACCTTCACCACCCGTATCATTGGTGCGATGTCTCCAATCTTCGGTGATCGTTCCAGAATAGATTCCTCCGGTGAGCTCGCGGTCATCCATATCCCGCCAGTTCTGGTGTGAGGTAGGTTGGCCTTCTTTTCCATAGGCATATTGCAGTTTATTGTGAATGGTTGCTTCTTCATCGATCCCTGTTTCATTGTCAGTGACCTGAACCGAGATGTGGACGGTCCCATCCGAGTCGTATCTGATCTCGGGAATGTCCCAGGAATGCACATTCGGATCGATTCCATCAATGTACACGTCATTTTCATTCATATCCTCCTCATTGTCCTTGATGTCCACTGAATAGTAATCGAATGTGTGGTGGCCGTTGGTGTCGATAGTGAAGACTTCGGTGTACTCGATCCATTCTCCTCCGTCCACACGGTAATAGGTGAAATTCACTCCCGATCCGTCATCTCCGCCATCAAATTTATCGTTGGGTTTCAATGTAATGTCAACCTCCCTGCCCCACACCGTATCCCCGTCGTTGTATTGACCCGAGTAGCTGTAGGTATGTGTGGTGGTGGGGGGGAAGTTGTCGATCATAAAGTAATCCGTCTCATCCCTGATGTTCGTATCATCGACGTATTCGATCTTGACTTTGTAGAGCTGACCATTCTCCTCAGACGTATCCCAGTCATCCCAGCTCTCCTGGTTCGCAGGAACGGTATCGAGCTCATGCCATTGGCTACCGTCATAATAGGAGATAGTAACATCGTCATCGGAATCGAAGTTCTTGGATGTCCAGCGGATGTCCATGCTGGTTGTATAGACGCCGTCATCCTCCGGAGAGGTGATAAAGATCGATTTCTGAAGATCATATCTCACATAGAGATCGAACAACATGATCTTACCTGCGGATTCCGAGGTAACGGTAAGTGGGATCTCAATATTTCCCTCTCCGTCCTGATCCTCCTGGTGGTTCTCTATGTAATCATTGAGTTGCTTTGTAAAATCATTGGTCTCGAGATCGTGATCGTATTCTATCACCAGATTGTCCAGCACGATCAGGCCTGCGGTATCCGAGGTGATCCTGAGGCTGATCCTCGCCATCTCGTTGCCGTATGAATCCGTTGAGACAGAAGCACGTTCCAAGGCTTTGTTCAGTGCATTGACAAAACCGGACCCGGAATAGGTTTCCGTGGTGGAGAACTCACCTGGATGGTTCCATTCAATGCTCCCGTCGTCTCCCACATCCAGCTCCACGTCACTGGGATAGGAATCCACGCTCTGACGGTGAATAATGTCATAATCCCATCCGTTCCCCGATACGTTCCCACTGTCCTCATAACAGACATGGACCTCATCAGTTCCAATCCCCACAGAGGGCGAGTATGCATAAAGTGAATCATCGGTTGTGACCTCTACGGGTTCCTCCCAATTGTTCCCGGCATCCTGGGAACCGGTGAGCATGATGGTACTGCTGTATTCATAGCCAACTACAATGCCATCGTCGATGGCGTGTATTGATACACCGAAACCGTTCTTATCTGTGATCTGTTTCTGTTCCGACCACGTTCCGGCATCACCGGTTGAGGAACGGGAGAACGTCGGGGCTGAGCTTTCTTCCCAGACCACATAGATGTAACTTCCTACACTGATCCTGGGTGAGTATGAGGAAACCGTTGTCTGGGAGATCACGATCGTATTTTCCCAGGAGGTTCCCCCGTTGGTGGATTTCTTGAACATAATATCATAGTCGGTCCCACTGCTCCCCACGTCACCATTGTCCTGCCAGACAATCAGTACAGTATTGCCGTCCACAGCAATATCAGGCTCCAATGAAGTTCGGTCATTCGCATCATCTGAAATGATGGTTGTCGATCCCTGGGGTACTCCTGCACTTATCCGACGATAGCAGATGTCGTCATCCTGTCCGCTTCCCCCGATATCCCCGTTGTCCCTCCATACCACATGACCTGTGGATCCGCTCACCCCGACCCTCGCATACCAGGATTCCCCATCATTGGCATCGTCCGATACAAGTTGAATCGGTCCCCAGCTCGTCCCGCCGTTTGATGAGTATCGCACAACAATATTGTTGTCCGTGTCATCCGTATTATCACTTTGATCCACCTCCTGCCACACCACATAGATGTTCTGGCCGTCCACTCCGATGTGGGGATACTGCGAGACGGCATCATTGATATCATCCGAGAGAACGGCGATGTCCGACCATGCGGTCCCGTCATAGTGCCGGTAGAAGATATCACTGTCCACACCGTTCTCGATACCCGTACGATTCCCGCGTTCCTGCCATACGATGTAGATGTTGTCCCCCACAACCACCATCTCCGGATACTCGGAATCACCGTCAAAGAGTTCACGGGTGATGAGGGTTCCGCCGTCCCAATTTGCTCCCTGGTCGTCGGAGATGTTGACATAAATATCTGCATTGTACAAATTATTTGTTTGATTAGTATAAGTATAGGCAACAAATACGTGGCCGTCATCGTTTGCACTGACATAGGGGGTCTCCGTATGATCGGAATCAATGAGTTGTGATGGGGACCAGGTAACCTCATTGGTGGAACGCCTGAAGGTAACATTTCCTCCCCGATCCCCCCAGCTTGCGTAGACATGGTTCACTCCGGCCTGCCGCTCCGAACTCAAAGAAATACTAACGACACCCTCCGTCGTTTCATCGATCGCGGAGGGAGTTGACCAGCTTTCGTCATTGCCGTGGTTAGTTGAATAGGAATACTGAACACTGTTGTCTACGTACATACTATTGGACTGTATCCAGGTCGCATACACATGTCCGTTCTCGTCAGATGCAAGTTTTGGGACCGTCATGCTGTCCTTTCCGCTTTCTATCTGGGTTGCTTCATCAGGGAAATTGGCTCCGTTATCCGAGGAATGTTTGTACATGATAGAATTGGTACCACCTTCCGAGCTGGACTCACTCCAGACAACATAGACGTGATTCCCGTAGCTGGCGATCCATGGATCCACGGCTCGTGCTTCATTCCCTCCTCCTTTGGATATGGTCTTCACTTCCCATCTACCCCCCCCAGTCTGTCGGGCGAACTGGATCTGATTGCTGTAGTACCAAACAATGTATCGGTATCCTCCACTTCCTGTTACCACTGGATACGAGCTGAAATCAATATTGTTATCGATTTGCTGGGTCGATCCCCAGGTTTCCCCTTTGTCTGTTGACATCCTGAAGAAGAGCGTATTCAATAACGTGGATTCGGTCCAAACCGCATACACCTCGTCCCCGTTCACACCGATTCCAGGTGTGTAACTGTACATCTCTGAATCTGACAAATAAACAGCCCTTGTCCAGCTTTTCCCGTTGTCGGTGGATCTCTTGAAAAACACGTCCTGATCGTTTCCCGCATAATCGAGATCACCCTGATCCAGCCAGACCATGTAGATATTAGATCCCTGGGACACCATTCGTGGGAAAAATCCATTCTTTGTAATGAGGGATCCATCGCTCACGATATCGGGAATGGTCATGGTACCGCTGCTTTTCCGGCCACTGAGATCCATTGTGGCAGAGGTGACGGTAGCATCCTTCGGAAGCATCACTGTGGTCCTCTTATCCTCCTCACCACCAAAGGAAAGGGATTCGGAACCGGCATCATCGAAGAACACGGATTGCTGACCGAAATTCCCATAGCCCGTTCCATTGAAGTTCCAGAGGATGTTGTTGTTGCCGTCTTCGATCAACAGAGTGGGATGGTGGAGATAGTCACCCGAATTGTCTCCTGCCTCGAGATTCAGGACGGCTTCCAGAACCTCTGCCTCGGCGGGAAGCTTGATCGTAGCTTCGTCATTTCTGTCCTTGCCTGTGAACGTTAGGGTCTTTGATGTCGAGCCGTCCCCGAACTCTTCCGTGATATCGCCTGATACCAGGACGCTGCTGGGGAGAAGTGCCAGTGCCAGCAGAAGTATGACGGCACATGAAACGATTTGTATGGATCTGTTCATTCATCTCACCTTGAGTTGCGAAATATCTCTCCCGGGGATAGCTCCCTACCCGGCACAGGAGAATCGATGTTCCATTCAACTCATGAGCATGCATTATATATGTTTCTGTACACATACGGTACGACGGATACCTTTCCTCTGCCTCCTTCCCCCCCTCATCTCCCCACCCCCCCTGCTCCCTCAACGTCATCATCTTTCTCTGTCTCCACCTCTTCACCATCCCTCCCACATCACTCCTCCCTTCCTCCATCTCCCCCCACCTCCTGTTCTCCCTCCCATCCCCAATAATAATGACATAATCTTTTTATAGAAAGCATCCTGCTTCCCCGAACGAGGTCACGCTTATTGATTCAGATTGATAGAATTACAAAGCAATTTAAGGACGTTATCGCTCTGGACGACATTTCGGTAACGATCCCGGAAGGGAAAATTGCGCTCCTTGGTCCCAATGGTGCAGGCAAATCGACACTTCTGAAGATCATCCTCGGCCTCATACCACCGGACAGCGGGACGGGAAAGGTCCTGGGCAAGGATCTCAGGGAGGGGGGCATCGAGATCAGGAAGCATATCGGTTACATGCCCGAACATGACTGCCTCCCTGCAGATCTGAATGCCGTGGATTTCGTGGCCATCATGGGACGGCTGTCAGGAATGTCCAAGACCAAGGCAATGGAACGGACCCATGAAGTGCTTTACTATCTGAACATGCAGGACGAACGCTATCGGCTGATCGGAACCTATTCCGGGGGCATGAAGCAGAAAGTGAAGCTTGCTCAGGCGATCGTCCACGATCCTGACATTGTCTTCATGGACGAACCCACCTCCGGGCTCGATCCCATCGCAAGGAACGAAATGCTCACCGCTCTGAAAGCCATGGCGGATCAGGGGCACACCAATTACATTCTCTCCACCCATCTTCTCCATGATGTTGAACAGATCTGTGATCGTGTGGTCATGCTTTCCCAGGGGAAGGTGATGATTCAGGATACTCTTGATAACCTTCTGGTACAGGGACAGAACCATATCTCTGTGAGGACACTGGTGGAACCCGAAGTGCTTGCAGGACTCCTCAAAAAGAATGATTTCCAGGTGACCGTGTTCGGTGAGGAGGTCGTGGTCAACTGGAGGGAGGAGGGGGATATCGATACCATCGTCGGCCTTATGGCAGACAATCATCTTCCCCTGCGGCAGATAAATACCAGGGTTCGCGAACTGGACGATGTCTACCTCGAACTCCTGAGCAATCGCGGAGGTGACCACGCTGGCTGATTCCCAGGATATCCCTGAAATCAAATCATCTGTTCATCCGACTCCCTCGTCGCCCCAACCACCTGCATCGTCTTCCCCCCCCACCCCCCCTGCCTCCTCAACGTCATCATCTTCCTCCCCATCATCATCATCTCCTACCTCTCCTTCCTCTGGTTCCCCTCAATCACCCTTGTTATCCCCTCCCGCCACACCTACCTCACAACCATCATCTTCCTCTGGCTCCACCTCGTCACCCGCGGGGGGGGGGGGGGGGGGGGGGGGGGGGGGGGGGGGGGGGGGGGG
>CAZTGJ010000055.1:0-14277 GCA_964613025.1 uncultured Thermoplasmata archaeon
TCCACTATCCTCTTTTCCTCCACTCCTCCCCACTTCATATGGTCCAACTTCCTCTTTCCCCTTACCTCCCTTTTCCTCTTCCCTCTCATCTCATATGGACCAACTTCCCCGTCACTACCTCCCCCTCTCCAGAGCAGTATTCCATTCACTTTTCAGCCATGAACAATTTAAAATAATAGCCGTGAGGTGTACCCACGATAGCCATGGCCGATCCCGGAGAAAAGGTTTTTGAAATCAAGTATACCCAGCTTCCGTCTGTCATGTGCCGGGGGTCCGGTGCGCTGGAGGGGATCGGCAGATCACTGGAGCTCCTGGGAACCTTCACCAGCGGGCTTATCGTGTGCGACCCCGTTACCTATGATATTGCCGGGAAGTCCGTGGAAACTCTTCTTTCCGAAAAGGGAATGGATATCCGGCTTCTTACCATTCATCACGCTTCCGGGGAGGAATTGAAAGAGGCTATCGATCTCATACGAGAACAAAGGATCGACATTGCCCTGGGCATCGGCGGGGGAAGACCGATCGACATTGCCAAGAAATCCTCCTTTGATTCCGGGATACCTTTTGTCAGTATACCCACGGCACCCTCCCATGATGGGATCGGTTCGGCTCGTGCATCCATCAAAGTGGATGGATCGAATACGTCCCTGAAGGCCCATCCACCTGCTATCATCGTTGCCGACACCTCCATCCTTTGCCGTGCACCCTATCGGCTTTTTGCAGCAGGGTGCGGGGATGTCATCTCCAACATCACCGCAGTGAAGGACTGGGAACTGGGACGGGACGAGAAAGGAGAGAAGTGGAGCGAATATGCCGCAGAACTCTCCTCCCTTGCTGCGAAGCTTCTTATTCGGCATGCATCCGATATCCCGGAGAAGTCGGAATACTCCACGCGGATCGTCATCAATGCACTCATCACCTCAAGCATCGCAATGGCCGTGGTTGATTCATCCCGTCCGGCAAGCGGTGCGGAGCACAAATTCTCTCATACGCTTGACAGGATCGCTGACCGGCCGGCGCTTCATGGAGAGCAATGCGCACTTGGGACAATCGTCTGCTCCTACCTTCAGGGAGGGAACTGGGAACTGATCAGAACTGTGATGAAGGAGATCGGACTCCCCACATCCGCAGGGGAGCTGGATATTCCCAGGGAGATCGTGATACAGGCGCTGTCAGAAGCCAGGAACATCAGACCGGAGCGGCATACCATCCTCAGGGACGGACTGAGCTATGGGGAGGCGGAAGCGGCCCTCATGCACACTGAAATCATCACATGATAGGTAGATCTCATGGAACTGGAAAAAAGATACACCATCATCGATCACACCGCGGATATCGGCCTGGAAGCACAGGGGGAAAGTCTGGAAGAGGCTTTCGAGAACGCCGCTCACGGGATGTTCCAGATACTTTCCGATGAATCCTTCATAGAATGCCTGACCTCTTTCCAGGTGAAGGGTGAGGGAGATGACCTGGAGGGACTGTTGGTGAATTTCCTGACAGAACTCCTCTATATTTATGATGTTGAGATGATACTTTTCAAAGAATTTTCTTTAACGATTTACGAGCTCGGAGGTGTCTGGGAGGTCCGGGGGGAGGGGAGGGGTGAGGCGTTCAGTATGAAGAAGCACAACTACCCTCTTGAGATCAAAGCGGTGACCTATCACATGCTGAAGGTACGATCGAACCCTCCCTTCGTCAGGGTGATTTTTGATCTGTGACCGAACCTAAGAGTATTTATAGAGGTATTCTCATTCTGGTGGCGGTGCCGCCGTGACCCAATGGAAGAACGCTACCCTAACAATAATAATGATCACTCTCCTGATATCTACGGCATTTTCATTCCTGGAGATTATCGAATCTGACACAGAAGCGAGCGTTGAAAACAGGGAGAGGGACCATCTCTCATCCTTCCCCTCCTCCCCCGCACTTCACTACGATTTTTCGTCCACCCCCTCCCTTACCTCTCTTCCCCTCTCCCCCGATCCTCTCTCCAGAAGTTCAGTGGGGGAAGGTTATTTCACGGAAAATATCGGCCAGTTCGATAATACGGATGTTCATTTTGCATATTTCGGTGTTTCATATTCCATGGGTTTTTGCGAGAGCGGATATCTCGTATATCTCAAGGGAGAAAATGGTCTTTGGAGTATGCTTCTCGTTTCCTTTCCGGGCTCGAACAGGATCATTCCAAAAGGGATGGATGAACTGTATCAGAAAAGCAATTACCTCAGGGGAGGCGATCCCGCTCACTGGAAGACGGAAGTTGCGTGCTACCGGGAGGTGATCTATGAGAACCTCTACCCTGGAGTCGACCTGGTGTTCTCCTTCTCAGATCGTGAGGTGAAATACGATTTCATACTCTCCTCCGCACCCGATCCTAAGGACGCTCCCACCGATTCCATTCTCACGCATAGCAGTCCTGGGGATATCACGATCCGTTATGACGGTGCAAAGGAACTCTTCCTCGACCCAGCGGGAAATCTCCACATAGCAACAGAATCCAGTGAGCTGATCGAGGAAAAACCTCAGAGTTTTCAGGCTAATGCCGAGATCTCTACCAATTTCATTATTAACGGAAATGAGGCAACCTTCGAGCTTGGTGATTTCGATCCTGGTCTTCCCCTGGTCATCGATCCGCTCATTTATTCAAGCTATCTGGGTGGTTCGGAATCGGATAACGCAATGGCCATGTGCATGGATAATGAGGGGAATGTGTACCTCACGGGAGATACCTATTCCGGCAATTTCCCGATCTCAGAGGGAGCGTATGACGATTCCTTCAATGGTGTACGAGACATCTTCGTATTCAAGCTGAGCAGTGACGGTTCCGAGATGATCTATTCCACGTTTATCGGTGGGAATGACAACGATGTTCCTCACGGGATAACCCTTGATGCCGAGGGGAATGTGTATGTCACAGGTCGCTCGGAATCCCCGGATTTCCCGACTACCACCGGGGCATATGATGAGGTTCAGAACGGGGACAGTGATGTTGTCGTGTTCAAGCTCAACAACGATGGATCGGATCTCGTGTACTCGACTTTCGTGGGAGGTAATCAGTACGAGGTTGGGTATGCCGGGATCGCCATCGACGAAGAAGGAAATACCTATGTGGCAGGTCACACGAACTCTCCGGACTTTCCGACCACAGCGGGAGCATACGACCGGACCTACTACTGCTGCGGCTGGGACGGTTTCGCTTTCAAACTGAACTCCGATGGTTCTGAGCTGCAGTATTCCACCTACTTCGGGGGATGGGATTACGAGGGTGCCCGGTCCATCGCTGTTGATGACCAGGGAAATATCTATCTCGGTGGAGATACAACTTCCAATGATTTCCCCACCACAACCGGGGCTTATGACGAGGTTCATAATGGCGGCAGGGACGGTTTCCTCATGGAGCTGAACAATGACGGCTCGGATCTGATATTCTCCACCTATCTCGGAGGGGCGGATACCGACCTTGTCAATGGCCTGGAATTATTACCGGGCAATTCGGTGTGGCTGACGGGTTACACACTTTCTTCTGATTTCCCGACAACGACAGGAGCGTATGACGAAGATTTGGATGGAGAACGTGCATTCTTTGTGTCCCAATTCAGTGCAGATGGTTCCGATCTTCCCTATTCTACCTATATCGGGGGATCGGAACAGGACGAAGGGCAGGATATCATTGTGGAAGGAGATCTTGTTTATGTGGCGGGAAGAACGTACTCGGTGGATTTCCCGGTGACGGGGGATGCCCTGTACAGCGAGAACAGCGGCGGCATGGACGGAATCATTCTCACTCTCGATTCAGGGAGAACCGGTGAAGAGCAGTTGGCGTACAGTACCTACATAGGGGGGAGCCAGAACGAGGCGATCTGGGGAATTCAAATGCACGAGGGAATCATCTGTGCCGCCGGTCTGACCGCTTCGGACAACTTTCCAGTGACAGGAAATGCATTTGATGGAGACTACAACGGCGGCTCCATCGATGCCATCATGTTCAAACTGGGCTTTAGTGAAGAACCAGAAAATACCCCACCCACACTCACCATTACCTCTCCGGCCAATCATTCTGATGTCTCGGGGATCGTACGAATCGATGGGACCGCATCTGACCTGGAGGGGAATGAGACAATCGAACGTGTGGAAATGACATTGAGAAGCACAGGAAGCGAAGACTGGCAGAGTGTTTCAGGGACCACATCCTGGAGCTATGATTGGGATACCACGGGTGTGGAAGACGGAACACATATTCTCGGCTTCAGGGGGTATGACGGGGAGAATCACTCAGAAATCAGGGAGATCACGCTGGAGGTGCTAAATACACAACAGGAAAATCGGAAACCAGTAATCATAATCGAGTCCCCGGCCAATCATTCTGAGGGTTCCGGAACCATCACCATCTCTGGTACTGCTTCCGATGAGGACGATAATGAGGCCATAGAAACTGTGGAGGTCTCAGTCAGTGGGGGGGATTGGGAAGAGGTATCTGGAACCACAAGCTGGAGCTTTGAATGGGACACGACTTACATGGTGGATGGAGATTATTCTTTGGGCTTCAGAGCTTTCGATGGAGACGATTATTCCGAGGTAGAGGAGATCATCCTCACCGTGAGAAATGAACAGGCATCACCTGGGAACATCATCCCGACGATCGTGATCAATCATCCGATAAACCAAACAGAAGTATCGAAAACGATCATGATTTCGGGTACCGCATCCGATGAGGACGGGGAGGTGGTTTCGATGGAGATCTCTATCAACAATGGCTCGTGGATTGAGGGTGTGGGATCGGAATCCTGGAGCTTTCAACTGGACACGAATACCTTGGAAAATGGTTTGATACCGATCAGGGTACGGAGTTACGACGGGATCAATTATTCTGTTGTTCATCAGGTGTATGTACAGGTGAGAAATTCAGAGGACGATGGGGATGATGATGAATTCGTGGTAGCAGATATGGATGGATACATTTTCTTTCTCGGAGTGGTGCTTATTGTTGCTGTAGTCATCGGGATTGTATTGACCATGGGGAGGAGGGGGAAGGGAGAGGAGACGGCAGCATGCCCGGTGTGCGGTTCGCCGGGGGAATATTCGGAGGAGTACGTGGATCATTACTGCTGGACATGTGAGGGTTATTTCGAAGATATGCAATAGGTATCCTTATTGTTGCAATTGGAGTAAGGATAAGAAAAAGGAGGTGGACTTAGCGGGATTTGAACCCGCGGCCTCTGCCTTGCGAAGGCAGCGATCTTCCAGTCTGATCTATAAGCCCACAAAAGTACCGCCGAATTCTGCTGATTATTGATATTCTTTTCTCCATCACTTAACTCAACCCCGAGCTTTCCCATTGGCCGATCCTCTCCCATAGGTGCCCATCCTTCTTACGGGATCCCCACCCCCCTCTTCCCCCCACACAATTCTCAAAACATATTATTGGTCACCCCTTCCGAAACAACACAACTGGCTTACTCAATGCCCGAAACACACTTTCTGACGTAATCGATTGCTTATTGCACCCCCAAGAAAAGGTTTTTAATGAATTACAATGAAACCGGGACATGGAAAAGCCCATTGGTCGCTGGGAAGAGTATCCACTATGCGGGAGGGTAATCTAGGTGGGAAACGACAAAAACATAAAATCCGATCATCGAAATAGCGACGGAAAAGGCCAGTGGCCCGATGAACCAACCAATGGAAATTGGAAAGGCAGGGGGGAAGGAAGAAAGGGGAACGGAAAGATCAACGGGGATGGAAGAAAAGGCAATGGAAAGACCAATGGACGGGCCAATGGAGACAAGGTCAGAGCCCCCATCACCCCCTATGGTGCCATATCCAGGGTCATCTCCACTACAGTCTATACAACTTATGAAAAGAAGCTTGTTCAGGAGATCAAACGATACCCGGTGCCCAGACATATCGCCATCATCATGGACGGGAACCGAAGATTTGCGGAAAAGATCGGACTCTCCAGGGCCGAGGGGCACGAACGGGGAAAGGACAAGGTGAACGATGTCCTGGACTGGTCAATGGATGTCGGTGTGGAGGTTGTCACGGTCTTTGCCCTCTCCAACGAGAACTTCAGCAGATCCGATGAAGAAGTGGACGAGCTCATGGACCTCTTCGAGGCTGCTTTCATGGAAGCGGGAGATGACAAGAAGGTCCACAAGAACAGGATCAGGATCAAGGCTATCGGAAACCTGGAGATGCTTCCCGACCGGGTGAAGAATGCCATCCGATATGCCGAGGACCGGACCAGGGATTATTCCAATTATTACTACAATGTGGCCGTTTCCTACGGGGGACGACAGGAGATCATCCAGGCTATTCGTAAGATCGCCCTGGCCATCAGGGATGGAGAGCTGAAAGAGGAGGATGTCAACGAGGACCTGGTAAGCTCATTCCTCTATACTGCCGAACTTCCCGACCCCGACCTCATCCTCCGGACCTCCGGGGAGGAGCGGATCTCCAACTTTTTATTGTGGCAGCTTGCCTACTCCGAGCTTTATTTCTCGGATGTGTATTGGCCGGAGTTCAGAAAGATCGATTTCCTCAGAGCGATCCGGAGCTATCAGAAGAGAAAACGGAAATACGGTGTCTGATGACCATGATAATTGAGGGGATCGAGGTGGAGTGAGCATTTTTGTGAGATCCGGTTGAGTGTGTGTGAGGTGCAAAGCACCGAGGACCGGATGAACACGTTTGATGCACATAGTGCTGAGGAATGAGAACTTGTTCGAGTTCCGGTTGAGTGCAAAGCGCTCGATGAGGACCAGATGAACATGAAATGTTCGTTATGGAAGTGTTCGTTGAGGTGGGAAGAACGGAGTTCTTAGCACCGGTTGAGCCCGGAGGGGTCGAAAAGGAAGCACTCGATGAGGGGGGGAAGTATGGTGATCCCCCGGTTAGGCCCTGTCAGGGATCGGGTTCGCATTTTCGATGATTCAATAGCTGATGAAGGGAATTCCATTTATATACTCCCGATATTTTTAACCTATATATGGCTTTAAAAGGACTATTATATGCATTTATATAGGAAAAATATATATAAGAGAAAATTTCTTGGAAGCAATAGATAATCAAACGCAGTGAACAATCTTGTATCTATTCTTGGGGGGGCTATTTTTGTCCTACAAGGTTTGTTACGTACTGCACCATATGTCAAGTAGAGGGTGACATCATGCAGTTGGAATCTCTAAAAAAGCAATACAGAGAGGTCGAAGAAGAAAGGCCTCATTCAAAGCTAGCCCAGCTTATGGATGAACCGGGAACCGGGGATGAAGAGCTGGAGGAAATGCTCAGGCACATGAAGACCCACATTCGTATCATCGGATGCGGGGGAGCAGGGAACAACACCGCGAACAGATGCAAAGGCAGGAATCTTGACAAGCACGTCAAGATCATCGCAGTGAACACCGATGCACAACATCTCCTGAGAGTGAACGCTGATAAGAAGGTTCTTATCGGCCGGAAACTGACAAGAGGACTTGGAGCCGGAGCCAATCCCGAGAAGGGACAGGCTGCTGCCCTTGAGAACGAGGATGAACTCAGGACCCTTGTGGAAGGCCAGGATATGGTTTTCATCACCTGCGGTCTTGGCGGTGGAACGGGAAGCGGCAGCGCACCCATCATCGCAAACTACGCCAAGGACCAGGGAGCCCTGACCCTTGCCATTGTTTCCTATCCCTTCTCATCCGAAGGAAAGCAGCGTATGGAAAATGCCGATTGGGGATTGGCCAAACTTCGGGAGGTCACCGATACCGTCATCGTTGTTCCCAACGACAAGCTCCTTGAGACCGTACCTCGTTTGCCTCTATCCCAGGCATTCATGGTGGCGGACGAGATCCTCATGCGATCCATCTACGGCATCACCGACCTGCTCAACGAGACCGAACTGGTGAACGTTGACTTTGCAGACCTCAAGACCATCATGACCGGTGGAGGCGTTGCAATGATCGGTATCGGGGAGGCATCAGGAGAGAACAAGGCCTACGATGCAGTGAACGAAGCACTCAACTCACCATTGCTTGAGGTGACGATCGATCATGCTATGGGAGCTCTTGTGAATGTTGTTGGCGGACCCGATATGACGGTCAACGATACCCAGAAGGTTATTCATGAGGTACAGAAGCGGATCGATCCCAATGCGAACATCATCTGGGGGTCCGGTATCCGTGAGGACCTGGAGAACACCGTTCGTGTCATGATCGTGGTCACCGGTGTGGAATCCAAGCAGATCTTCGGACCGGGTATGATGATGAAATCTCCTTACTCAGAGACCACCCAGGAACTTATCCAGTGGATCTGATCGAGAGGAGCCAGATCAAGGTAAACCCACCAATTGATGTTGCCCTCAAAGAAAGCACGCTCCAATAGTTGATATCACGATGATTCAGCCCTCCATTGGAGTACGGTCCGGGAGTGTTCCCGGGCCATCTTTTTTTTTCTTTTCCCTATTCCTTCCCCGAATCGTAATTTCATATCTATTTTATCAAAACCCATTCGTTCCCTTTTCATGTATTCTCCATTGTTCCCGGTCTCATGGTGTTTTTCTTTCAGCCTCTATCCCCTGCCCCCCCACTTCCCCCCTGAAGGAGGTCGTAGTCATAGAAGTCGTTGTGGTCGTAGTTGACGCTTAATTGAATTGGCTGGCAATGTGTGTAGATTGGATGCTGGTGTTGAAAAGATATACATACATATGGAAATTGGTGGCGGTGGAGGGGGGGGGTTCACGATTTAACCCACACTTCTCCTCTTTTTCTCCAGAAAATTAAAATAGGGGGATAAATGAAGCAGATGAAAACCTCGCAACAATGTGGTGTTCAACTGTGGCACGAATGAAAGAGCGAACCATACGTGGAAAAAAGTATCTCTACGTATCCGGAACCGCCTCCTACAAGGGAAAGAAGAAGCGGTTCGAGAAGTTGATCGGACCCAAAGGCATGAACCGGGAGAAAATGGAGCGGAAGGTCACATTCTACTCGAACCTCATTGATGAGAAATGCAAGTATTACAAGCTCCTTCTGCGATCGGAGCACTATCGAAATCATACGGTTTCCAAGCGCATCATATTGGGACTTGAGATGATCCACATGCATTATCAGAACTATCTTGCTTCCCTTTATCCCAGTGCACTGGAGAAATACACCCGGGAATTCAATGTTCGGTACGTGCATCATACCACGGCCATGGAGGGAAATACCCTTTCCCTTCGTGAGACCTCTCTCCTTCTGGATCATGGTCTTTCTCCACAGAACAAACACCTACGGGAGGTCTACGAGATCGAGAATTATCACAGCATACTCGATTTTGTATCAAATCCGAATAAAAAGCTATCCCTCAGATTTATCTGCAGGCTGAACAGGCTCGTTCAGAACCATATTGATGATAATGCGGCCGGGGATCTGAGAAAGGTCGATATCTCCATTTCCGGAAGTGACTGGAAACCCACACCCCATGTATTCGTTGAGGAGGAACTGAAAGATCTCATCGAATGGTACAGTAGGAATGCCAGAAGCATGCATCCATTTGAAGTTGCCGCACTATTCCATCACAGATTTACCCAGATCCATCCATTTGTCGACGGGAACGGGAGAGTGGGGCGGGAGTTGATGAACTTCATCCTCAGGAAGTCGGGCTATCCACCGATCATTATCCACGTGGAGAGGAGGAAAGAATACCTCGATGCTCTTGAAGAAGCGGATAACGGAAATGACATTCAGCTCCTGAAGTTCCTCTACAGTGAACTCCAGGCGGATTATATGGATGCAGTGGGGGAGTTCTTCACGGGGCTTGTGGGGGATGAAGGGCTGAAGGAGGAAATCCTGGAGTTGACCACTGAGGAGAAAACAGATCTCACCGAAACCATGATGTGGATCAAGAAGCTATTCCGGGAATACATGGCAAACACAGTACCATGATTCAGATGCGGGGTAGGGGTGTGCTCCTGCATGAAGCCTGAAAAAACAGAACAATGCATGAACACTTCATGGATAATATCGAAAAAGTCCGGATAATGAACTAGGCAACACTGTTCTTCGATCCGGGGGTTCCTTCGTTAAAAGCAGACTGCTTCCACCCCCCCTCCACCAGAGACCATTCCAGACTTCTTCCGTTCCCATTTCCCCCCAGGGTGTTGTTGTATGAATAGCTCTTGCTCCTGAACGTTTCTCCCTGGAAGAAGAAATCCATTTCTGTATCTGACAGCCCGCCTTTCCCGATATTCCCATCTGCCACGATAAATTTGATTGTGCCTGCGGTAATGTTATACTGGTTCCAGGTTTCTGCATCGTCAGCGATCAGAGCATATCCGTGGCCCGGAAGAATAAAGGTGTCACCCTCAAGCAGATCCCTGAAGGTCTGTCCCCTTTGTGAATAGAGGGCGAAACTGGAGAGGTTCACGGCTTCATCCGAGGGATTGTAGAGTTCGATCCACTCGTTCTTTCCTTCATCCGGAAAGTACATGAACTCGTTCACCTGAAGCAGGGTACGTCGATTCACCCCTTCGAAGAGCCGGAAAATAAAACTCACCGGTCTGTCTCTGGGGGGGGGCGGGGGGGGGGGGGGGGGGGGGGGGGGGGGGGGGGGGGGGGGGGGCCTTGGCCCCCCCCTCCTGTGAATGACCAAAGAAGGCAATCGTGGTCCCGTCAATTTCCGTTATCTCGATGTTGAAATTATATTTTCTGATGGAGAGTATGGAACGGAGATGATTATAGGTAACATTCCTGAGACCCAAGACCTTTTCCAAAGAGATGATTCCAAAATTTGAATTCTCCATAGCAAGACCGGGTCTGGTGAGATTCATGCCGAGATGTACGGGACCCAGGGTTTCCCAATGGGTAGTGGAGGTATTTGCATCCAGTTTTGCTGAGCCGGTATCACCGATGATGAGGTCAGAAAAACGAATGCACTCATCCTGGCGTTTGCTGTCGTCAGGAGTATGAAGAATGAACTCATTGTCCACTGCAGTAAAATATCCTGCGAGAATGAAAATAACAATGACCATGGCCAGGGAGAATTCGATGATATGGGTGAGCCCCTCATCATCCTCCCGGAACCTTCCCCCCGGTTGGATCGACAGGACACTGCATTGGCGCGGATGCTGCCTGAAATACCCGAAATGTCCTCTCATCGAATCCATGTTTTGCTCATTCCGTACCAACTATATTAAGTTTTATTCCTTTGCAGGGAAGGAGGGTTCAGGATTGACCAGCGAGAGGGAAATGAGGAAACCAGGATAGGGTTCACCAATGTATCTCCTGTGTAGTGGAAGAGGGATTGAGGAAAGTGTTCACCCGACGATCATGCTGATCGCCTCGACCAATCTATCATGATCTGCGGAGGTATGGACCTCGGTGGATGAGGTGATCATCATGTTGTCCATTCCTTTGAAACGCTTGCCCAGCGGGATCCCACCTTCAATTCCCTCGGCAACCAGGGATTGCCTTACATCCTCAGCTTTCATATTCTCGAATTCAATGGTGAATTCATTGAAGAACGGGGAGGCGAACAGAGGTGCGGTAACCCCGGGGATGGCATTCAGTTTCTCTGCAAGCTGATGAGCATTCCTGAGATTGATGAGTGCGATCTTCCTGAGACCGGTCCTTCCCGCAAGTGCAAGATATACACCGGCAGCCAGGGCACAGAGGGATTGGTTCGAGCAGATATTCGAGGTCGCCTTCTCTCTCTTGATGTGCTGTTCCCGGGTCATGAGGGTCATGGCGAACGCACGGTCGCCCTGGGAGTCCTTGGTCAGACCGATGATCCGTCCCGGCATCTTTCTGGCAAATTTCTTTCTGGAAGCAAATATCCCGACGAAGGGCCCTCCCAGATTCACCGGAATACCCAAAGGCTGGCCGTCACCGATCACTATATCGGCATCGTAATTTCCCGGGGGTTCCAGAAGACCGAGGGATATGGGATTGATCCCAACCGTCAGCAGTGTCTTGTTGGGAAGGGTTTCCTTGATCTCCGGAAGCACCTCTTCCAGAACTCCGAAATAGTTGGGGCTCTCCACATACACGCCTGCGGTCTGCTCGCTTACCATCTCATTAAGCGTATTGATGTCCATCTGACCGGTGGTCCTGTCGAAAGGCACCTCACGATAGGTCATCCCCGCGCCCATGATATAATTGTGAAGTACATTCTTCTTCTCGGGAGCTATTGCCTCGGGGATGATGAATTCATTCCTGCGTGTTACCCGGGAGGACATGAGGGCTGCCTCACCTAATCCGGTGGATGCATCATAAAGTGATGCATTGGACACCTCCATCCCGGTGAGCTCGCAGATCTGACTCTGATACTCGAAGATGGACTGGAGCATTCCCTGGCTGACCTCGGGCTGATACGGAGTGTAGGAGGTGAAGAACTCGCCACGTGAGATGATCGCCCCCACTGCAGCGGGAATGTGGTGGTGATAGGCCCCACCGCCCAGGAATGACAAGACACTGCTGTTCAGGGACAGAATGTCATCGATCTTCCGCTGGAGCTCAAATTCAGGGAGTCCGTCGGGAAGGTCAAGCCCTGGCACCCTGGCTTCTTCAGGGATGTCGGAAAAAAGTGATTCGATATCTTCGATACCGATCTCTTCCATGAGTTGAGAATCTTCAAAATCCTTGATATAGCTCATGGGCTGGGGAAACAGGTTTCAGTTGATATTGATTTCGTTATCCTCTGCCACGATAGGCAGGATATTTAATTCGACCCCCTGGATGATAATGTTATTGTAGGGGGCGGAAATAGAGAAAGGAGTGGAAATGTGAAGATGGGTGGGGAAACGAATTCCGAAAATATTACTCCTGATTTCCACCCTGCCCCTGATCCTCCCCACCTGCAGTGGTTCTCAGAAGCTCTTCGATCCGTTCCAGGGTATCCTCCTGGCGCTTTGCCACGGAAACCCCGGTGTTCTCCTGGATGAACTTCGAGATAACCCCGCGGACCTTGATGGGTCCCTTCACACCGAAGAGACAGTCACCGGGACTGGGTTTTGCCTTCCGTACGCCGGTCTTGCTTCCCCCGGCCAATCCTACATTGACCCCCTCGACATCCTTGCCAACGGATCCTACGGCAATGCTCTCCTCAACACCGGTGGCAATTCCCGATCCTGTCAGGGGGATGACGTGACCATACCCGAACATCCGACCGAAGAGGGACTGGTTCACCTTCACATCCTCAATATGGTTGTACCGTACGATACGCTCGTCCAGTGTGATGAACTTCTTTGCGATGACGATCCTGAGGTTGGTAAGAGTGTATTTAAAACCGCGCCGGTAATAATCGATTCCGAAGAACCCAATGGCACCCATGGCGATCGATAATGCTGGAAGGAACCACTTGTAGAAGTCAACGACATCGTCGCTATTGTACTTCGCCTGGTATCCGATAACCCCGATGCCAATGATTCCGATGAGGGCGAGTATACCGAAGAACCGGTATCCCCCTCTGTCGATCCAGAGATGAGATGCAATAAAACCGACAATGATCAGTCCGAGGAACCAGATCGCTGTGGCGCCGCTTGCCTGTCCGATGCTGAGAGCGGAATCACTCAGAAAATCACTAACCGGGAGACCCCCGAGCTTATCCTGTACATCTCCCCACTGGGAGCTGGAATTGAAGAGCCAGTGAAGAACAATTCCCCAAATGAGGAGGAAAAGTGCCATTGAGTACAAATGGATGAATGACAATGGGTGTGGTCGTAGTTTGATCCATTCTCCTTCAGGGATTTCATTGGGTAATCGAGATAATACTCGGGACATGCGGAGGGGTTTATGTTTGGTATTTATAACATTATCGGTTCAGGTCGGTTAACTTGGCGATTTTCCCATTCGTCGTGATGGGGAATTGGGAAGGGGGGCGAGGGGGGAAGACGATGGAAGTCCTATCAAGAGCCCTTTCTAGATAGTGGTGGTGATTTCTCAGATGTTATCATATCCATATTCTCAACTTTCGCAAAGATGGAGCGTATCAAGATAAGTTCAAGAATAAAAGCAGGACTCGCACGAGCCAAGGCAAATGGCGTACAATTAGGTCGAAGATCAATTATCACTGATGGTCAGATACAAAGAGTTTGGGAGGAGTACGAGCATGAGGGAACGATTTCAAGAGCAGCTAAGGTGGCTCCATTCTCGAAAGGAACAGTATATTTTATTATCAAAAATGATGTTCATTCCAGAGAGGAATATTTACAGTTGAGGCAGAGAATTCGAGGAAATAAGTAGGAATTTTTTAAGAAATTTAAAAAATGTCCGTTAAAATGACTATCCACTACCACCCGTAATGTTTATTAGTGTCATG
>CAZTGJ010000056.1:0-14277 GCA_964613025.1 uncultured Thermoplasmata archaeon
TGGGATGAATTTTTAATGACCCATTATGCGGTATAACTTAGGACACTACCCAATATTCCATGCATAAGATAGAAATATTAATAAAGTAAAAGTAAAATACATGCTATACTTAATCTGCAAAACAAACCTTCTTTTTATAATGTATAGCACATGCCGTGCTAATCAGTGACATGATATGAGACGTCATCCGACATAAAACAAACTCGAAATTAGATATCAAGAAATCAGCACGGTGGAATTATCATGAGGATTGGGGTATATGTCTGTGAGTGTGGAATCAACATATCCGCAACAGTGGATGTTGAAAGGACAGTTGATCAAGTGAAAGACCTCCCTAATGTGAAAATCAGCAGACATTACAAATACATGTGTTCTGATCCGGGACAGCAACTCATAAAGAACGATATAGAAGAATTGAAACTGGATAAGGTCGTCGTGGCCTCCTGTTCACCAAGGATGCATGAGGCTACATTCAGGAATGTTGTTGAAGAAGCAGGGATGAACCCCTTCTGTTTTGAGATGGTAAATATCAGGGAGCAATGTTCCTGGGTCCATCAGGATAAGGAAAAAGCCACTGTGAAGGCCATCGGCCTTACCTCGGCAGGTATTGCTCGCGCATCACTCTTGGAACCATTGGAAAGGAAAGAGGTCCCGGTAACACCAACGGCACTTGTGATCGGGGGGGGAATCGCCGGGATCCAGGCTGCACTTGATATTGCGGACACCGGGTATCAAACCTACCTTGTGGAACGGACCCCCAGCGTTGGGGGAAGAATGTCCCAATTGGACAAGACATTTCCCACATTGGATTGCTCCGCTTGTATCCTGACACCAAAAATGGTTGATGTTGCCAGACACCCGAATATCGAGTTGCTAACGTATTCGGAGGTAACAAATATCAGTGGTTATGTGGGTAATTTCCAGGTAACCGTGAAAAAAAAGGCACGCTCCATAGACGAATCCAAGTGCACGGGCTGTGAGATCTGTGTGGAGAACTGTCCAGTGATGCTGCAGCCACAGATTCCTGTGAAACCTACAGCGCCACCGTCGGTACGTGATCAGGAATATATCGAAGAATTGATACAGAAACACTCTCACCATGAAGCTCCGCTGGTCCAAATCATGCTGGATGTGAATGAACATTACAGATACCTTCCCAGGGATGTAATGGAATATCTCTCCTTTGAACTCGACATTCCGTTGAGCACCATTTACCGGGCGGCGACATTCTACACTGCATTCAGTCTGGAGATGAGGGGTAAGTACCACATCAAAATGTGCCTCGGCACAGCGTGCCATGTCAGGGGTGGTAGAAATATTTTGGATAAGATCAGAACCGTGATCTCAGAGGCCGAGGAGGGTCTCTTCTCTCTTGAAACCGTGAATTGTCTCGGAGCCTGTGCTCTTGGCCCCATCATGACGGTAAATGAGGAGGTCTATGGAAACATGGACGTGGCCATGGTTGATGAAGTCCTTTTATCGTTGGGGGGTGAATGATTGCCAAGATTGGATAGCTCCGAATCATTGGATGATTTGAGAAGCAGCTTGCAACAACCGTCGAACAAACCTCTGATAATCATTGGAACGGGCTCTTGTGGGGAGGCACAGGGAAGTAAGGAACTCATCAATGCATTTCGGGGGGCCATTGAAGAAATGGGGATCATGGATGAAGTGGATATGCGGATAACAGGATGCCTTGGTTTTTGTGAAATTGAACCAATTGTGGTGATCCGGTTAAACGGGTTTCCGGGGATCTTCAACCAGCATGTGAAACCAGAGGATGTGGAAGAGATATTAATTGAAACCATAGGAAATGGGAAACCGGTTGAACGATTATTGTATTTCGATCCGGAAGCTGGGAAGAAGGTAACCTATGAGAATGAAATATCATTTTATCAAAAACAAATAAGAAATTTACTAAGCAATAACATCGAGATAGAGCCAACCGAGATATCGGATTATATAAAGGTCAATGGTTACAGCGCGTTGCAAAAGGCCCTTTTCACGTTGAAACCCGAGCAGATACTAGAAGAAGTGACGGTGGCCGGAATAAGAGGAAGGGGGGGCGGAGGGTTTCTGACTGGCAGAAAATGGAAGACCGCCAGTAAATTTGACGCAGAGAAGAAATATATCATCTGCAATGGACACGAAGGGGATCCCGGGGTATACATGGATAGGAGTATCCTTGAGAGTAATCCTCACAGCGTCATAGAAGGTATGATCATTGGTGCTCATGCAGTGGGAGCAAACCATGGCTATATCTATATCGGCGCTGAATTCCCATTGGCTATAGAACATTTCTCAAATGCCTTGGATCAAGCGAGGGAATATGGACTCCTTGGCAATAATATACTGAATTCCAGTCTGGATTTCGACATCAAGATCTATCTTGGTGGCGGTGCATATGTGTGTGGTGAATCATCCGCAATAATCCAATCCATTGAGGGAAAGGTGGGAGAACCACGGGCCAAACACATTCATGCCACAGAACGAGGCGTCTGGGGTTACCCCACGGTTCTCAACAATGTGGAAACCTGGGCTAATATCCCTCTGATAATCAGGAATGGTGCTGAATGGTTTTCCAGTATCGGTACAGAGAAAAGTAAAGGTACGAAAATATTTTCACTCATAGGGAATATCAACAACACGAGTCAAATCGAAGTACCCATGGGGATCACCATACATGAAATCGTATACGATATTGGTGGAGGCATCCCTGATGACAAGGAGTTCAAAGCCATTCAAATAGGAGGTCCCTCCGGAGGGTGCATTCCTGCATCAATGGATGATCTTACGATAGATTATAATGAGTTGACCCGGGCAGGTTCCATGATGGGTTCGGGGAGCATGATCATTATGGATGAAGATTCATGCATGGTTGACGTGGCAAGATATTTCACGGAATTCAATCTCAATGAATCATGTGGTAAATGTGCGTCCTGCAGGGAGGGCACCATCCGCTTGCTTGAGTTGCTTGAGGATATTTGTTCAGGAAAGGGAGATGAAAATAGTCTGCCCATGTTACAAGAATTGTGCGAATACATCAAGGACAGCTCCCTTTGTGGATTAGGGAGATCATCTCCCAACCCGGTATTGACCACGATGAAGTATTTCAATGACGAATATCTTGCTCATACTCAGAAAAAAGAATGCCCGGCAAGAATATGTAAGGAACTAATATTCTATGAAATTGGGAAAGAGGAGTGTACTGGCTGTACCTTGTGTGCTCTCAAATGCCCGGTATCCGCCATCTCGGGTGAGAAGAAAGAACCACATGTGATCGATAGGGACACATGCACAAAATGCGGAACATGTTTCGAGGTGTGCAGGTTCGATGCTGTTCAGCTTAAGACAGGGGGTGTGTGAAGATGGTCAAGGTAGAGATAAATGGCACCGAATACGAAGCGGAAGAGGGGACAACGATCCTTGAGGTTGCGAAGGAAAATAACATCGAGATCCCCACCCTCTGCTACCACAAAGCACTCCCTCCGTATGGTGCATGCCGACTCTGCATTGTGGAGCCCCTCTGGGATGAAGGAAGGGCAAAACTCACCGCTTCCTGCACCTTGCCCGTGAAGGAGGGGCTGAGAATTGCGACAGATTCCGAGCGGGTGATCAAGAGCCGGAAGATGACTGTTGAACTTTTACTCTCCAGAAGTCCAGAGGAAGAAGTTTTGCTCGATCTTGCAAAAGAATATGATATCCAAGAACCAAGATTCAGGAAAATGGATGACAACTGCATTTTCTGCGGACTGTGCATCAGGATGTGCGAGCGCATGGGAAGGCATGCAATCAATTTCATGGGGAGAGGAGCAGATCGTGAGCTTGGGACTCCCTACATGGACCTCTCTGATGTCTGTATGTCTTGTGGCGCATGTGCGTTCATATGCCCCACCACCAGGTTCACTCAGAAGAAGGTCGAACGATTAAGTGGTAATAAACCAATGATAATTCCAGCAGAGTTCAACTTGGGAATGGAAGCGAGACATGCGATAAACATCCCATTCCCCCAGGCAGTTCCCAAGGTCCCGGTGATAGACAAAGAAATGTGTGTTTACTACCAAACTGGAAATTGTCAGACCTGCCAGGAATTCTGCGAGGCAGGAGCCATTGTGTATGATCAGGAAGATGAATTGATGGATCTGGACATCGGGGCCATCGTGGTTGCCTCAGGTTTCGATCTGTTCGATCCCAATAAAACACCCGAGTTTGGATACGATACATTTTCAAATGTAATCACCGGATTGGAATTCGAGAGACTGGTGTCAGCATCAGGTCCTACCGAGGGCCACATCGAAATAAATGGCAAAGAACCCAAAAAGGTAGTATTTGTCCAGTGCGTCGGATCTCGCGACAAGGAGGGAAATACATACTGCTCGCGGGTTTGTTGCATGTATACGGCCAAACATGCACACTTAGTTAGGGAAAAAATTCCTGCAGCTGAAACCACGATCTACTATACGGATGTCAGGGCATTTGGAAAAGGGTTCGAGGAATTCTACAACAGGGTGAAAGCTGAGGGGGTAAACTACAGAAAACGGGAGCTGAATGATCCCATTGAGGTCGTTGAAAAAGGGGATGGAATTGTGGTCAAGGCCGAAGGTCATCCGGATATTGAAGCCGATCTCGTCGTTCTGGCAACAGCCATCGAACCAAAGTCTGACACACCAGAATTTTCAAGGATTCTGAATATCAACCAGAGTGGAGATGGTTTCTTTATGGAAGCCCATCCAAAACTCAGACCTCTTGACACATTCACTGAAGGTATATATCTTGCAGGATGCTGTCAATCTCCAAAGGATGTTCCGGATACCGTCGCACAGGCCAGTGGTGCAGCATCGAGGGTTTGCAATATTCTGTCCAAGGACAAGCTCACCATCGAACCATTGATTTCATTTGTGGATGAGGCAAAATGCAGAGGATGCGGTTTCTGCATAGAAGTTTGTCCCTATGATGCTATTGATTTTACAGAGGTGAACAGATTCGGATATATCACGGATGTAGCAAAGGTCAATGAGGCACTTTGCAAGGGATGCGGTGCCTGTTCAGCAGCCTGTCTGTCGGGTGCGATCCAGGTCAAGGGATTCACCGATGGGCAGATACTTATTGCCATTGATGCCTTAGGTGGGGTGAGGATATGAGCGAATTTGAACCAAATATTGTTGCATTTCTCTGTAATTGGTGTACCTATGCCGGGGCAGACCTTGCCGGTACAAGCAGGATAAAATACCCGCCCAATGTGAAGGTTATCCGCCTGATGTGCTCAGGAAGGCTGAATCCATTATTCATTGTGAACGCTCTTCAACAGGGGGCCGATGGGGTCCTCATTGGGGGATGTCATCCTGGTGATTGCCATTATGCCCAAGGAAATTTCTTTACCCGACGTCGTTTTCCCCTGATGAAAAATATCCTCGAACATATTGGAGTCGATCCGCGCAGGGTGAAATTGGCATGGATCTCGGCCTCGGAGGGTCAGAAATTTGCGGAAGTCATCACTGAGATCACGAGAGATGTAGAGGAGATAGGTCCCATGAAACAGATTACAAGGAGGAATGACTGGTGATCGATCGAATGCACAGCGAAATAAAAAGCCTACTTGATCGTGATGATGTCAAGTATGCCATTGGTTATGAGAAAGGGACCTATGGATTCAGGGTTTCGCCTTCATTTGCCTATCACCCGGAGGATCTGGAAAAATTCATTTACTCCCCGCTTTGCCTGAATAATCTTGCTGTATATCCTCTTCTCGAAGAGAAACTACCGCTTCCAAGAGGCCAGACAGAAGAGAAGAAAAAGATCGTTTTGGTCGCGAAGGGATGTGATTCCCGATCGCTTCTCCAGATCATTCAGGAGAAGGGATTGAAACGTGATGATCTCATCATTATTGGTATCGCCTGCTCAGGCATCATTGATCCTGACAAGATCAATGATATGTTCCCGGATTCTGAGGGGGATGCCGAGGAAAAAGATGATACCTTCCTCATCACGATAGCGGATCAGACCCATGAGGTACCAAAGGATCTGCTTCTGCTTGACAAATGTAAGAGATGTGAATATCCAACTCCGGTCTTGTATGATATTTTATTAGGTGATGAAGTAGGTACCAGAGAAGACGATTACGAAGACATTCATGAATTTGAACAACTGAGCCACGAGAAAAAATGGACATATTGGGAAGGGAAATTCGATCAGTGCATTCGCTGTTATGCATGCAGAAATGTTTGCCCCCTCTGCTATTGTAAGGAATGTATGGTGGACCATCTTACAGACCAATGGGTTAGACGCTCTGTCAATCTCTCGGAAAACACAGCATGGAACCTTATGAGGGCTTTCCATCATGCAGGCAGGTGCATTGATTGTGGAGAATGTGAACGAGTCTGTCCAATGAATCTACCACTTACAGAGCTGAATAGGAAGGTAGAGAAGGACGTGCGGGAGATGTACGATTACGTACCCGGAATAGACCTTGAAGTGAAGCCACTTCTTGCTACGTTCAGACCAAATGACCCGGAGGAGTTCGTCCTGTAGGTGATACGATGATACTTTCAAAGGATAAACTTAACGATTGGCTGACAACCCTTCAGAAATATGTGTTCATAGCGCCAACCGAGAGTAATGGTGTGATTCTTTTTAAAAGAATTGGGAATCAAGCCGACATCGTTCTTGACCGGAGATCCGTAAACTCCCCAAAATGGACAGTACTGCCACAGACTGAAACGCTGTTCACTTTTACAACTGGCCACACCAAGAAGGTGAATTCCACACCCAAAGAAAATGGAAGCACAGTGATTTTTGGACTCAGGCCATGTGATGCTAAAAGTCTCTCAACATTGGACCTTGTCTTCAAGGATGAGTATAAAGATGAACACTATTTACAAGCGAGAGAGAACTCTGTTCTTATCGGTCTGACCTGCGAGAAACCGGAACCGAATTGTTTCTGTACATCATTTGATTATGGACCCGGATCCAAGGAAGACGTGGATATCCTATTGACCGATTTGGGGGACAGATATTACGTGGATGTGATCACTGAAAAAGGAAAAACACTGGTTGAAGAAAGTAATTCACTTTTCACCTCAGCTACGGAAAACGAAAAAAATGATAAGAATGAAGTCATTGCAAAATCAGAATCCCTGTTTAAAAGGGGTGTAGAGGTGGATGGCTTGCCAGAGAAACTTGAGAATATCTTTGAAAGTGATCTTTGGAAGAATATCTCGATGAAGTGTTTGGGGTGTGGTGTATGTACCTATCTCTGCCCAACCTGTCACTGCTTTGACATACAGGATGAGGTACATTTGAGTAAAGGCCGAAGGGCAAGAATGTGGGATTCCTGCATGTATCCGGAATATACAATACACACTTCAGGTCATAATCCACGGCCAACGAGAATGAATCGAATAAGGAATCGGGTGTATCATAAATTCAAATATTATCCAGATAACTTCAACGCATTTCTCTGTGTAGGGTGTGGAAGATGTGTGGACCTTTGCCCGGTCAATATCGATATTATTGATATCATTGACAGAGTCAGGGGGGAATCGCATGACTAATCATTATATACCCCATCTCGCCACGATAGAAACCATACGTGATGAAGTAGGGGGTCTCAGACCCATCAAGACATTCCGGGTAGCTTTTAATGATGACCAGATAAAACAGGATTTCCAGTTCAGATCCGGTCAATGTGCGATGCTGTCGGTCCTGGGTGTTGGTGAAAGCATGATCTCAATTACTTCCTCCCCAACATGGAAAGGTTTTCTTGAGTTCGCTGTGATGAAACTGGGAAAGGCCACACATGCTCTGCATGATCTCGAAGAGGGGGATGTTATCGGTGTTCGCGGCCCCTACGGCAACTCGTTCCCGCTTGAAGACTGGAAGGGCAAGAATCTCATATTCATTGGCGGTGGGATTGGACAGGCACCTTTGCGCTCCGTATATTCAAATGTACTAGATAACAGAGACGATTATGGTGATATTCTCCTTATTTACGGGGCGCGTTCCTCCAGCGATCTGGCATTCATCGAGGAACTGGAAAAAATTGAGAAACGAGATGATGTTGACATTAGATTATGTCTCGACTGGAAGTTCGGCCCCGAAGGAAAAATCGTAGAGGAAGCAGAACCTGGCTGGAAAGTGATAAATGTTCATGAACCTGAGTGTACCCTGGATGAGGATGCACTTTGTACGAGATTCACGTGCTTTGTGCCTGAATTGGTGCTTGTATCAACCCCGAGCCCTGAGAATTCCATCGCCATTACCTGCGGCCCACCGATCATGATCCGATTTGTCATAGAAAATCTCACAAAGCTTGGTTTCACTCCGGACCAGATTTTTACCACCCTGGAAATGAGAATGAAATGTGGGATAGGCATGTGCGGAAGGTGCAATATAGGTAGTCATTATGTTTGTAAGGACGGACCTGTGTTCTCCTATGAACAACTTGAGCAAATCCAGGGGGAGAAGTGAGAGAATGGATGAATTTGAACCTCTGTTGTTGTCTTTTTGCTGTAATTGGTGCTCGTATGCTGGATCGGATCTTGCCGGAACGTCAAGGGCACAATATCCACCCAATATCAACATCATACGTGTGATGTGTTCGGGTATGGTACATCCGAATCTTGTAATAGATGCACTCATGAAAGGTATGGACGGAGTATTGATTTGTGGCTGCCACCCCGGCGACTGCCATTACATTGAGGGGAACCTTAGGACCGAAAGCCGTGCCGAAGCAATTGATCTCATGCTTGAGGATTTCGGACTCGAACCGGAAAGGTTCAGACTCGAGTGGGTATCTGCATCGGAAGGACAGAAGTTCACGGAGGTAGTGAAAGAGATGGTGGAGGTATTGAAAGAACTAGGTCCCAGTCCATATGGGACCTGAGAATGAACTACGAATAGATAAATAATCAAGATGAAAAATCAAGATGAAAAAACGACATCGATAGGTAACCAGGATAAAAAAATGGAGGAAATACTATGGTAAAAGTAGCTGAAGAATGGCTCAATATATGTGGCGGCTGTGAAGTTTCAATTCTTGACATTGGAGAACCATTGCTGGATCTCCTTTCTGTTCTGGAATTTGTTCACATGCCGGTAATCATGGACCATAAATACCATGGTCAGATAGGCGAAGGCGACCCTCATGTGATAGAGATTCCTGAAGCGGACGTGGGGATCATTTCCGGGGGAGTTCGAAATGAAAAGGAAAAACATGTGGCCGAGGCAATGCGGAAATCATGTAAGACATTGATAGCTCTGGGCGAATGTGCCTGTAACGGCGGAATCCCGGCCATGGCGAACATGGCCACTGTGGATGATATGACAGATCTTGTATATCGCAATTCACCATCCACGGAACCATCGGAAACCCCATCGGAAAATCTTCCCCCACTACTTGACAGAGTATATGCAGTGGATGAGATCGTACCCGTGGATGTTCATATCCCTGGCTGCCCTACGAACCCTGACCTCATTGTCCAGGCTTTGACAGGACTATTGGAAGGGAAGCCCTTTGAGATGGAGGAGAGGAGTGTTTGCGATACGTGTCCAACAAAAAGGATGGAGAAGGCTGCTGGCATGTCCATCCAACGTCCTCTTAAATCAATGGATATCAAGTGGGGGGAACCCTGGGAAAACACGCGCTGCTTCAACGAGCAGGGGTTCCTCTGTGTCGGACCTGTTACCAAAGCTGGCTGTGCCGGATCCCTTGCCGAAAGTGAGGAAGAGACGGTACCGAGATGCATCAAAGGGGGTATGCCATGCCGCGGCTGCTTCGGTCCAATCCGTGAGGGGGCGAATCCCATGGTTGACATGATGGGAGCTATCTCATCGATAGGTCTCAATGCCCGTGATATCGAAGATCGGCGTGCAACCATGAATAGGTACATCGGAGCAAAGAACAGACTGCGACCGCTTCCGGCCAGGAGGCCAAGACCCTAAGGGAGGTAATGATATGGGAAAAACGTTAACGATAGCACCGGTAACAAGGCTTGAAGGCCATGCGAAGATAACTGTCCAATTGGATGATGAGGGAAATGTGGCAGACACCAAGTTCCAGACCGTGGAACTCAGAGGATTTGAGAATTTCTGTGTTGGTCGACCCGTGGAAGAAATGCCGAGGATCACCACCAGCATCTGTGGGGTATGCCCATGGTCTCATCACCTGGCATCGGCAAAGACAAACGATGCAGTCTTCGGGGTGACACCCCCTCCCACCGGATCAAAACTCAGGGACTTGTGCAACAGTATCGCATTTACTGAGGAGCACATTCTCCATTTCTTTTTCCTCGCAGGACCTGATTTCGTCATGGGACCAGATGCAGAGTACCCTGTGCGGAATGTGATTGGTATTGCAAATGCAAATCCAGAGGTTGGGAAGGCAGTGGTGAGGAACAGGCATCTGGGTGCCCAGATGCTCAACATCATCAGTGGAAAGGCGATTCACCCGGTCACGGCTGTACCGGGAGGGTTCAGCAAACCATTGCTCGAATCCGAGAGGGAAAAAATTCTTCCAATGGCGAACGAGGTGCTGGAATTCGCAAAATGGTCCATAGCCTTCGCAAAGGAGAACATCTTCCCAAAATATCTGGATGTGATTAAGACGGTCGCAACGATCGACACAGGATTCATGGGTACCGTTGCAGGAGATGGATCACTTAACTGTTACGATGGGAAGCTCAGGCTTATGAAACCGGATGGTGAATATGTTGACTTTGCCTATGATCAGTATCTCGATTATATCGAGGAAAAGGTCCTTCCCTGGAGCTATATGAAGTTCCCGTACGCAAAATCGTGGGGAGAAGGATTTGATATGGACCTGAATGCACCGAAGGGTATCTACCGGACGAACACCCTAGCACGGATTAACGTATGTGACAAGATGGCCACACCACTGGCCCAAGCTGAACTCGAGGAGTTCCGGAGTAACTTCGGCAGACCTGCACAGCCAACCCTTCTTTATAACTGGGCCAGGCTTATCGAGCTTCTTTACAATGCTGAACATATGATGGAACTCCTGAACGATCCGGAGATCACGAGCAGGGAGACACGGATCGAGGTAACTCCGAGGGCTGCTCGGGGGGTTGGCTGCACGGAAGCACCCCGGGGTACGCTTATCCATGATTACACCACGGATGAGAAGGGGCTCATCACCAAGGCAAATCTGATCGTTGGAACCACGCATAACAATGCTCCCATCAACATGTCCGTGGAACATGCAGCGAAGACATTGATAAAGAATGGTGTATATGATCAGAGCACACTCAACATCGTTGAGATGGCAGTGAGAGCCTACGATCCGTGCCTGAGCTGTGCGACTCATAATCTCGATGGGACAATCGCCATCCAGTTGGATATCATTGACTACAATGGAAATCTCTTATCCAGAATGAAGAACTGAGAAATGAATACGTGATTCGATATGACAGCAATTCACCTTGCGGAAAGCAGAAGAACAGATTGCCAGAAGACCATCAGGATTCCAGATCTCAGGAGATGAGGAAATGGTGGAGAATTACATTGTTATTGAAAACACGAAGTACATGTGGGATGGCAATATCCATGAGAATGAAAAGGATGCTCAGGATACAATTGCAGAATATGAGAAAGAAGATTTTGAAACCAAATTGGTGGAAAAAGACAACCAGTTTCTTGTCTATACGAGACGGGTTGTGACCGAAATAGTTGTTGATGGAGGGGCACCACCATAAGAATGAAATTATTTGTAATTATTATAATAATTTTAATTACGAATGAAATAATAATAATAATAATAATAATAATAATAATAATACGAATGATAAGAATAATAATACCTATAATAAAACCAATAATTAATGTAGAGGTGAGCAAGATGGATAATGAACAACCGCCCGATGGACCGGCAGGTATGAATGAAAAGCAAAAAGTTGGTGTATACATCTGCGAGTGTGGAATTAACATATCCTCTACAGTGGATGTCGAGAAAGTGGTGGAACATGCGAAATCGATACCTGATGTTGCAACAAGCAGATACTACAAGTACATGTGTTCGGATCCAGGTCAAGCTCTTATCAAAGAGGACATTAAAGAAAAAGGTTTAACTCATGTTGTGGTAGCCTCATGTTCACCACGAATGCATGAGCCCACATTCCGCAAGACTGTTGAGGAAGCAGGAATGAATGCCTATTGCTTCGAGATGGCCAACATCAGAGAACATTGCTCTTGGGTGCATATGCATGAGAAAGAAAGGGCAACTGAAAAAGCAAAGAACTTAGTGAGGATGGCCATTGCAAAGGCAAAATTGTTACAACCATTGGAGCGGAAGGAAGTACCCGTCACACCGACATCCCTTGTTATTGGTGGGGGAATCGCAGGTATTCAGACAGCATTGGAGATCGCTGGAAGTGGATTTAAAACCTACCTTGTGGAGAAATCACCAAGCATTGGAGGAAGGATGGCCCAATTGGACAAGACCTTTCCTACGTTGGATTGCTCTGCCTGCATCCTGACACCTAAAATGGTTGATGTTGCCAGACACCCGAACATCGAGCTACTCACCTACTCGGAAGTGACCAATATTGACGGTTATGTGGGTAACTTCACGGTAACCGTTAAAAAGAAGGCCAGATATGTTGATGTTAATAAATGTGTGGGCTGTGGGCTGTGTGCCGAGGCCTGCAGGCTCAATGGACGCGTCAATGATGAATTCAATGAGAATCGTGGCAAGAGAAGCGCGATCTATGTTCCATTCCCGCAGGCAGTTCCATTGAAATATACGATCGACCCAACCTATTGTATCCACATCAAGACCGGAAAATGTGGAGACTCCCCGCCTTGTAAAGATGCGTGTGCTGCAGATGCGATCGATCATGATCAGCAGGATGAGATCATCGAGCTTGATGTTGGGACCATCGTGGTGGCAACCGGGTTTGATTTGGATGATCCCGGTGATATTGAGAAATACGGGTATGGAAAGTTCAACAATGTGATCACCGGGTTGGAATTCGAACGTCTCGTATCCGCCTCCGGTCCCACAGAGGGTCACATAGAGATCAATGGGAAAACCCCGAAGGATGTTGTGTTCATCCAGTGTGTTGGTTCCAGGGATAAGGATCGTCATGAATACTGCTCCCGGGTCTGTTGCATGTATACGGCCAAGCATGCGCATTTGGTCGGAGAAAAAATACCGGGAGCCGATATTACGATCTATTATACCGACGTCAGGGCATTTGGAAAGGGATTCGAGGAGTTCTACAATAGGGTCATGGATGAGGGAGTAGACTACAGGAGGAGGGAGCTCGACGATCCCATTGATATCCTGGAAAAGGGCGAAAAGGTGGTTGTCAAGGCAGAGGGACATCCGGATATCGAAGCTGATCTCGTGGTCCTTGCTACGGCAATCGTTCAGCGAAAGGATATCGACGAAATCTCAAAAATTCTCAGGATCTCGCAGGGTGCCGATGATTTCTTCCTGGAGGTCCATCCGAAATTACGCCCCATGGATACTGCCACCCGGGGCATCTTCTTAGCCGGTTGTTGCCAGGGCCCCAAGGATATACCTGATACCGTGGCACAGGCCAGCGGAGCGGCAGTTAAAGCTGCCATACCCCTATCCAATGGAAAAATCGAGCTTGATCCTCAGACATCTTATGTCATCGATAAAAACTGTGATGGTTGTGCATACTGCATCGAACCATGTCCCTACAGTGCTTTGACATTGATCGAATATAAACGGAGTGGAGCAATAAAGAAAACGGTTGAAGTGAATGAAGCCCTGTGCCAGGGTTGTGGTGTGTGTCAGGCAACCTGCCCCAAACAGGGAATCATTGTGAGAGGATTCACCCTGAACCAACTTTCTGCTATGGTGGATGCTTTAATTGAGGCCCTCTAGACTTGTGACTTCTGATGATAAACACCGGTATCCCCATCCCTTCCACTTTCACTTCAGTTCTGCCATCCACCACATTCCGATCTCCCTGAAACCAATCTTCCGGTATATCCGTCCGGCATTTGGGTTGTCATAGGTCAAGTATACAGTTTTACCATTATTGATCAGGTCCTGACATATCCGAAGAAGACACAGAGTTCCGAATCCTTTTCCCCTATACTCAGGTAACGTCATCAATCCGACAATGATTGCAGTATCAGAGGTTTCAGCTGTGGAAGCCACACTGGAGACCAATTTCAATCTTATGGGTGAACCTTCTCTGTTATTCGAGCTTTCAAAGACAGCCCCCCCCTTCCCCACTGTCAATGGCGGGTTAATTTTCCCCACTTTCGGCGGATTAAAATTCCTCA
>CAZTGJ010000057.1:0-14264 GCA_964613025.1 uncultured Thermoplasmata archaeon
TTCATCACTCAGGGAATGAAAATCGCACTTACTTCACATGGCTGAACTCTTACTGTTTGAGAGAAACCAATGGTAAAAAAGGATTCAAATGATAGGAGATTAATCGAACTCTACAAACGCCAACATTATATTGCTCTCTTTGCTGTCATTCTCGTAATTCTATCCTTCTGGAGGAGTAATGGTTTCTTTTCTTTTATTGATACAATATTCTTTTCTGGCTTCGCACTAATAATCTTTGTTTTGTGGCTTCAGTATTGGATAAAATTCAATTTCCCTGACATAGAATTTGATTACCAAGATGCGATCGATAATAAATATCCAAATTTAAGGAAACGTATTATCATAGGATTCGTTTGGTTCCCGCTTATTCTAATACTTTATTCGATATCATCAGAGAGTCCAAATATTGATTTCATATTCGTTGCCATGACGTGCACAATGTTATTGCTTGGTTTGGGTGGAACCACCCTGGCAATCCGGGAAATGTGAAATACTCTTTTCCTTTCCATATAGCATAGTCGAGAATCGGCCATTATGGTAACCACTAATATTGAACACTTCCTAAATAGAATCCTGACACCCCTTTTTTGACCAAGTAACGAAGAGGATATTTTCGAAACTTAATAAATACCATGATTGATAAATTGATCAGAAACGGAGAATGAAAGGATGATGTTTTCAACCAATAAGAACGATCATCAATCAATCCGTAATTATTCTATCTTTATCTCCTCATCAGTGAGATAGCATGCCGGATCAGAAGCCCACACATCATCATGGATAGCACGGGATCGAACACGGGATCCCCCGCTGCAGATATCCCAGAACCTGCAGTTTGTCGGAGCGCACCGTCCGTGGATGTAATCCTTCTTATTTTTCAGTCCCTTCATTATCGGATCGGATTGGTCATCCCAGATATCACCGAACTTCCGGTCCTTCACATTTCCGAACGAGTAGTCCTGCCAGAACTGGTTTGCATGCACATTTCCCAGGTGATCCACATCCGCTATGGTCTGGCCGGTGCCGTCCCCGCCGTTCCTTTTCAGGAGTTCGTACGCCCAGGCTGCTCTATCCGAATCCCCCTCCCCCTCCTTCAGCGTCAAATATAGGTAGCCCGCATCAGCATAGTTGCCCACAAGCAGTGTCTCAATTGGAAACCCATCCGAATGGTGCTTTTTTGTAAGCTCAAAATATTTGGACATGGCGGCTCTGGTCTCATCATGGGTCAGGTCGTGTTGAAGAATCTCCTTCCCCCGGCCCGTATAGTCCAGATGATAGACACAGCACCTGCTCACCCCTATTTCCTTGAGCTTCAGCAGTACCCCTTCCAGATCGTCCCGGTTGTGCTTCGTTATGGTAAATCTGAGACCTGTTTTCTGACCGACCTTCAGGCAGTTCTTCATACCCTCGATGGCCCGATCGAATGCACCGTCAACCCCTCGAAAGTGATCATTCACGTCTTTGAGACCATCCAGGGAAACCCCGATGTACATGATCCCGACCTCTTTTGCCCTCCTGGCCTTTTCCTCGGTGATGAGAGTACCATTTGTGGAGATCACGGGTCTCAATCCCTTTGAGGACGCATACTCTGCAAGTTCAAAGAGATCCTCCCTCATGAAGGGTTCCCCGCCTGAGAACAGAAGTACGGGTGCGCCATAGTCGGCTACATCATCGATGAACTTCTTTGCCTCCTCGGTAGTCAGTTCACCCTCTGCGGCATGCATCTTTGCCTCGGCATAGCAATGGAGGCATTTCAGATTGCACCTATTGGTCATATTCCACACAACGATAGGCTTGTTCGATTTCACATCAGTGCAGTGATGCCTGATCTGCCGCGGATTTTCCCCCACCGCATCGTTGTATCTCAGTCCGTCAGATTCGCTTGGCGCTCCTAGTAGTAATTTGGAAACTCCGATCAAGGGTATCCCGTCCATAAATAGTTCATGTAGGCTTCCACCATACCATCGATGGTATGGGTTCGCGCAGTAATATGTTCGAAATCAAGGTTCTTTGATGTCATTGGGCCGATGGAAATGATTGTCTTGCCCTCCAGAGCGGAGGGATCGAGTTCCGAGATGCTCTGGGCACAACTGGCCGACACCACGAAAACCGCATCTGCCCCCTCTAGCTTCGCTGGATCGGCTGGCAGTTTCCGGATATCATAGATAGGGATTTCGGTATAATCATACCTTCCGGTCAGCATACCGCTAAGCTCATCGGATGCCGCAGATGATCTCAGACCCAGGATTTTACTCCCCGGATCAAGATTCTTTTGTATGTGTTCTCCAAGCCCCTTTGAGTTGTACGTTTCTCCCATGGAGATGTTCAGCCCGGGCCAGCGGTCCAGAAGATACTGCCTGGTCTTTGGACCGATGGGAAATACCGTCCCTTTGAAGGCCCCGATCCCGAGGTCTAATTTCTCTTCACCCTGCTCTTTTTCATTCTGCTCCAGCTCGATCAATTTCTTTTCACCCTGCTTTTTTTCAACCCGTTTCACACCCTCCAGTGAGGTGAGGACCACCGCATCGAATGCTGAAAGATCGGGAACATCAAAGTCCCTATCCACGATATCGATGAGCGGCATGGAGACGGAATCGAAGCCGAAGGTGTTCATGATTTCAGCACTCTCTCCCTCGTGTCCCCTGGCACGGGTGAGGACGACCCTTTTCCCGCGGGCAAGAGCGAGCTTCTTTCCGAACCAATCCAGTTCGGAATGGAGGGTTGCAATTGGGCCGATCGCAAAGATCACCGGTGGTTTCAGGTCAATTCCCTGATCCGCCAGTTCCCGGAGGGTGGTCAATACGGTGGTCTGTTCCGGCCGTGTACCGGACCGGATCGCAGCCACTGGTGTGTCAGGGGCACGGCCGGTTTCAATAAGCCTGGTGGCTGTGGTCCTGATCTGGCTCACTCCCATCAATACCACGATGTTCTCGGGAAGGTGGACCCAGTCGATCATAGACTGGTCTTTGTCCTGCTCGTGACCGGTGAGTATTGCAAAGGATGAATTGAAATCCCGGTGGGAAACCGGAACCCCAGCGTATGCAGGGACCGCGTAGCAGGACGATATTCCGGGAACGATCTCGAACGGTATACCTTCCTTCACACACACCTGGGCTTCCTCCCCGCCCCGTCCAAAGATGAACGGATCTCCACCCTTCAGCCGTACCACAAAGTTATCCTTGCCGTAATCGGTTATGAGTGAATTGATGTCCTTCTGGATCTTCTGTGAGGAATCGGCACCAGCCTCCCTCTTCCCGACATAGATGATGTTGCATCCCGACGGGGCCCAGACCAGAACTGCTGGGTTTACAAGTTTATCGTACAATATCACTTCAGCCCTTTCAATGAGCTCTTTTGCTTTAAGTGTGACAAGTCCCAGATCGCCGGGACCGGCTCCAACAATGAACACTACCATGTGCCTTCCCCCTCACGTATATTTTTGAGAATATCCCTGCCCCCTGAGTCCAGAAGATGTAATGCTAGCTTCCTGGTGATTTCCTCACACGTTTCAATGGAGCCAGAATCCGAATCACTGAGATACTGCTTTCCGTCAACCGTGGAAATGAAACCATGGATCTCGAAACGATCCTCCTCCGTATTGACGCGAGTATGCACTCCCGCAGGTATCTGGCATCCTCCTTCGATGGTTTCCAGGAACAGCCTTTCCAGTCTGCAGGAGAGCCGGGCAACGGGATCATCGATCCGGGAAAATATATCGAGGACCTCTTCATCATCAGACCGTGCTGTGACAGCAATGGCCCCCTGACCCGCGGCAGGGTTGAATTTCCTGGGGTCAAGAGCATGATATTCTGTGTATCCCATCCTCATCAGACCGGATTCCGCACCGATGATGGCATCATACATCCCTTCCTTCAGCTTCCGGATACGGGTATCAACATTACCTCTGAGATCCTTGATCACTAGATCGGGTCTGTTTTTAAGAATGTAACTCTGTCTGCGCAGGCTCGAGGTTCCCACAACTGCCCCCTTCGGCAATGATTCAAAGGTAGGATACTCACCAATCAGAGCGTCTGCCGGCGATACCCTCTCGGGGACCGCGGCTATGGTTAATCCTTTGGGAAGATCAGTGGGCACATCTTTAAAGGAATGGACTGCAAAATCAACATCTCCTCTGAGCAGGGCATCGTCGATTTCCTTGGTGAAGAACGCTTTTCCTTCAAGCCGTGCCAGGGCTACGTCCTGGATCTTATCTCCCCGGGTCTGGATCGTTATTATCTCCACCTTGTTGGGGAGCATCCCAGCTACGTGATTGCTCTGGTAAAGGGCTAGTTTTGACCCGCGGCTTCCGGCTATCAGGTTCTTCATTCAATTCCTCTTATGTGATCTTCATTCATAATATTCTTCATCTAATTTCTTTCATGTGATTTTCATTCATATTATTCTTCATTCAATTTCTTTCATGTGATTTTCATTCATATTATTCTTCATTCAATTTCTTTCATGTGATCTTCATTCATATTATTCTTCATCTAATATCTTTTATGTGATCTTCATTATGAGTTTCTCTATGTATCCCCCTGCCATGGAATCATACGATCGCATTCGTGCAATCTTTACTCATGCAATTTCCTTCAGAGCCGACTCGAACTGCTCCAGTGAGAAGTCCACAACCTCCTGATCGTGGGCAATGGATGTGAAACAGCACTCGTACTGACTCGGAGGCAGGTACACACCCTTTTCCCTGAGTACTGTACAATATCTGAGGAACTTTTCAGCCTCGGATCTCTTGGCTCCATCCAGATCCCAGACCGGCTCCTGATTGAAATACATCTGGAACATCGGGCCGACGCCCTGGACCTGGTACCCAAGTCCCATATCGGAAACGATTTCCTTCAGACCGCTTTGAATTTTGTTTCCAGCTGTGGCGATCCTTTCCAGGACATTGTTCTGAACGATATGGTTCAGGGAGGCAATTCCGGCGGCAATGGACACCGGGTGCCCGTTGAATGTTCCGGCATTGTAGACCTGGCCCTGCGGAGTGATATTATCCATGATCTCGGACCGGCCGCCAAAGATCCCGATTGGGAATCCCCCTGCAACGATCTTTCCCATGGTCACGAGATCAGCATCCACACCGAAGTGTTCCTGTGCACCCCCCAACCCGAGTCTGAAGCCCGTGATGACTTCGTCGAGTATCAGCAGTGAACCGTGGGAGGCAAGGAGTTTCTTGGCATTCTGAAGATAGGAATCCTTGGGTGGTATGAGACCGGCGTTTCCAATGACCGGCTCGGTGATCATGGCTGCGATCTGTCCCTCATTCTGCTTGAGAGCGGCTTCCAGCGCATCAAGATCATTGAATGGAATGAGGACGGTATTCTTTGTGACATCCGCTGGAATTCCCTTGGAATTCGGCACGGAATGAGTAAGCCCACCGGAACCGGTCTTGACCAGCACGGCGTCATGAGCCCCATGAAAGGCACCTTCTATCTTGATGATTTTGTCCCGACCGGTGAAACCCCTGGCAAGACGGATCGCTGTCATTGTTGCTTCGGTGCCGGTATTCACGCATCGAATCTTGTCGACATTGGGAACATGTGCAGTGATTATCTTCGCATATTCTGTCTCGGCCGCGGTTGGGGTCCCGAAACACCAGCCGTTCTTCAGTCTCTCCTCCACCGCTGCCCGAATTACCGGATTGTTGTGCCCCAGGATCAGCGGACCGAAGGCAAGACAGTAATCCACATAGGACTTACCCTCTTCATCATAGAGTTTTGCTCCCTCGCTCCGTTTCACGAAGAAAGGATATGGAGATATGGCCCTGACCGGACTGTTGACCCCTCCCACGAGATAGCTCTTGGATTCTTTGAATAATTCCTCGTTGTTCATTGTCTCAACACCTTTATTCTCATAGTTCATTTCTCAACACTTTATTCCTCATAGTTTACTTATCAACACCTTTGCTGCTTCTTTTGCGAAATATGTTACCGTCATGGTCGACCCCGCCCTACGAATGGCGAGGAGCGTTTCCATCATTACTTTCTCTTCGTCGATCCAGCCGTTTGCGGCGGCGGCCTTGATCATTGCATATTCTCCGGAAACCTGGTATGCGGAAAGTGGTACGTCGAACATCTGATGCAGGGTCGCGAGCACATCGAGGTAAGCAATGGCAGGTTTCACCATGATGATGTCGGCTCCTTCCTGAATATCCAGTTCGACCTCCCTTATCGCCTGGGTCAGATTTGCCGGGTCCATCTGGTGTGATTTTCTGTCCTTGGGACCCCCTAAGAAATCACCGGATTCTGCGGCATCCCTGAATGGTCCATACAACGAGGATGCATATTTGACAGCATAGGACAATATCAGAACATCCTGAAATCCTGCCTCATCCAGCGTGCCCCTGATCGCTCCCACCCTTCCGTCCATCATATCAGAAGGAGCAACGATATCCGCTCCGGAGCGGGCATACTCCAGGGCGCATTGTGCATACAACTCGACCCCGGGATCGTTCAGAACCTTATCACCTTTGATAGGAGCGCAATGGCCGTGATCCGTGTACTCGCATAGACAGATGTCCGCTGCCACAAGGATGTTATTCCCCAGGGTTTCTTTGATGGCCCGTATTGCTTTGGGGACGATCCCCTCGGGGTCATAGGCTCCGGAACCCACAGCATCCTTCTTTTCGGGTATCCCGAACAGCAGAACGGCAGGAATTCCGAGAGCTGCCGCTTCCCTGCATTCCTCTACTAGTGTGCTGATCGAGTGTTGGTAAACACCGGGCATTGACGCCACGGGATTCTTCTCTCCATCCTCAAGTCCCTCCTTCACGAACAGAGGGAGAATGAAGTTTGCCGGTGTCAATATAAACTCAGTGACCATGGCCCGGATGTTGGTGCTTCCTCTCAGTCTTCTCATCCTTGTTTCCGGATACATTTCCATTCCCCATGAATATTTTCATGAACGTCTCCAGTTCTTCCTGGTTGACCGGAGTTTTACGCATACCACTGAAAAAGTTGTACATTATTTTTTTTGTCAATGATTTTGAAAGTCCCTGGATTATTTCTTCGATCCTGGGGTCGTTCTTTCCCATCATCCTGATCGCCCGTTCGACCTCCTGCTTCCTGATCTCTTCAACAAAAGTGCTCATCGGTGAAATGAACCTGTCCACATGTGCCGTCTGAAGATACATTCGATAATATTGAAGTTCTTCTTTGATTATGGACTCGACCAGTGTAATGGCCTCCTCTCGTTGGCTCTTGTTCTTCTTGGATATCTCGGAAAGATCGTCTATGCAGTAGGATGTGACGCAGGGAATCTCCGAGCACGTGGCATCAATGTCCTCCGGCATGGCAATATCGATCAGTATCAGCGGCTTTTCCCTTCCCATGCAGGCTTCTTCCACGATCTCCTTTCTTACGAGCACCCGTGGACAGTTTGTGGCGGAAAACAGGATATCCGTATCACCAAGCTCCCTGATGAGTTCACCATGCGAGGACATACGGCCGGAGTGCTCCTCACAGAAACCTTCCACTCGCTCGGGAGTCCTGCCTATGACCACCAGATCTCCCGGTTCGAACTCCTTCAGGTGGTTTGCCACCATGTTCGCCATTACCCCGGCACCGATGATAATGACCTTCTTATCCTTGATCGGGAAATGCTCATTCACGAGGTCCACGGCTGCGGAGGATATCGAGACCTTCCCATTGGAGATCATGGTCTCGGTCCGTACCCTTTTCCCAATGGTCAATGCACGTCTGAAAACCTCGTTCAGGACCCTGCCGGTGTGATCGTTCTTCATGGCAAAGTTCAGGGCTTCCTTGACCTGGGATTGGATCTGGTTTTCACCTATGATCATACTATCAATGGAGGATACGGCTTCGAACAGATGCCTGACGGTATCAAGATAGGAATCCATTGTGCAGTGCTGTTCCATATCCGCACCGAATTTATCCAGAAAAAAGGAATGGGCATTCTCACATCCGATGGCCACATCGTGACCGGAATAATAAATCTCGAACCTGTTGCAGGTCTGGAGAAGGAGGGCTTCGTTGACCTCCTCTAACGTAAGGAATGTCTTGACAAATTCATTGTGCTCTTCCTCGGAGAGTGTCATGTCCGAGAGAATATGGTGGGGTGCGGTCTTATGGGTCACGCGAATATTAGCCACATACATTCTTGTACACCTCCCAAGCCTTTTTCTCGGCGTCTTCGATTTTCCCTTCGGCAACCAATGACTTCAGCGTCCGGTCATCATATACCTTCTGAAGGACCCGGTTCTTCTCCTCGATGCCCACCAGTTTTTCCCGTATCGGCGCCAGAATCCTCAGCCATTGTTCCCATTGATCGACGGAATCATCCAATTCCTCTCGTATCTTTCTGGCAAGGAAGGGGCACTTCCCTGAAGTGGAGACAGATAGGGTCAGGTCTCCGGCTTTACTTAATGCCTGGAAGAGTACAGTTGAAGGATCGGGAACATCCACCACATTGACCATGATACCTCTTTCACTGCAGTTCAGGGCAATGGCACGATTGACCGCTTCCGCATCAAGTGCAGCGATCACCAGGGCGGCATCATCCGGTATCATCCCGCCTACTGTCTGTGGGTCCACTTTCTGAATAATTAATCTGGCCGGACCAGGAAGGTCCACCTTCTTTTCATCTATCACCGTAACGTTATCCGTGAACTTCAGAACGTAGTCCACCTTCCTTCTTCCCACCTCACCACCGCCGAATATGATCACCGGCCCCTGGACGTTCAGTACAACCGGGATCCTCATTTCTCACCCTCCGTCGGAAGTTCGAAAGATATCTTTTTCAGCTCCCTGGTTGAAAAGAGAAGCTTGTAATCCTTGATGCCGGTTCGTTCGATAATTTCTTTTCCGATCCCGATGCCTTCTTCTCTGGTCTTTCCATGAACCATGAAGAAAACATTGTAATTCCAGCCGTCCCTGGCATAGGCATGGGTGACCCTGCTGTCCCTGGCTATGATCGTACCAACCTCCTCAAGGCGTTCCTGCGGGACATTCAGCACACACATGGGGTTGGCAGAAAAGCCGAACTTCCTGTGGGATACCGAGGGAGCGATCCTGCGGATAGCACCTCTAGCCAGAAGGTCGCCGCATATGTTCAGAACCTCCTCTTGTGATATCCCCAAATGGGCTGCGACTGCCGCAAAGGGTTCTGGAACCAGCGGCAGACGCTGGACTTCCGCGAGTACCTTTTTTTCTAGTTCAGATATCAAGATGCACACCTATTTTAAATAATCGGGTCATTGGCAACCGGATCACACTGGATCCCACCGTGTCTTCGATGAATTTCAGATTGGCTTCCAGGGTCTGGCTATTTTCCTCTGTCATGGTGAACCAGATATTTGGCGTTGTTTCCCGGACATAGTTGTGAGTAACTCCGTGAAACGCGTTTATAACCTTCGCAGCCTCATCGATCTTGTCCTCGGGGACATCGATGGCTGCCAATAATGAGACATATCCCATTTTTTTCGGAGCGAGAACGGCCCCGAACTTCCTGATATGTCCGGAATCCTGAAGACGCTGCATCCGTAAGATGACCTCTTCCTCGGTCCAGCCCAGCCTGTCGGCGATCTCCCTGAATGGGCGCTTCGTTGGCTCAACTCCGGATTGGGCTGCCACAAGAAGCTCTTTGTCCTTTCCATCGACATCCATCGTCATCATTTTTCTCCTTTGGTATGAACACTATAGGAGCACCAGGGTTCATGGCCCATATAATCGTTAAAGTAGAAATATGCTCTGGCCCTGCACCCACCGCATACCTTTTTGTAATCACAGGGTCCGCATTTTCCTTTGTAATCCAGAGTTCTCATATCCTCGAGGATCTTGTTGTTCTTCCAGATCTCAGAGAACGGCGTATCCCTGACATTGCCAATGCTCATTGGCAGATACGGGCAAGGCCAGACCTCACCGGTGGGAATAATCGAAACATAGCTTATCCCTGCCAGACACCCTCTGGTGTACCGTCCCATATTGATATCCATCTGGTCTGCGATCCTCATGAACTGCGGTGCACAAGTGGGCTTTATATCGAACCCGGTTTCCTTTCGCTTTTTCAGGAGTTTGATTATCAGCCTTTCATATTCCTGTTCCCGGAGCGTTTCCTCCTCGATGTTCTCTCCACGGCCTGTCGGGACGAGGAAGAGGACATGATGGGATTTTGCCCCCATTTTGATGGCAAGATCACAGATCTCCTCGATCTGTTCGTTATTCCTGCCAAATGCAGTTGTGTTTACCTGAAAGGGAAGTCCGAGCTCCTTGCAGTTCCTCATGGCCTCCATTGATTTCTCAAAGGCCCCCTCCTGACCGCAGAACGTGTCATGCTCCTCTTTGTTGGCCATATGCAGGGATATTGCCACAGCAGCACCACCAGCATCCAGGATCCCCCGGACCATTTCCTTTGTGAGGAGAATACCGTTTGTCCCATAAACGGGTCTGAGACCGAGGGATGCCGCATGGCGAGTGAGTTCAAGGATGTCATCCCTCATGAAGGGTTCTCCTCCCGAGAACACCATGAGCTTGAATCCGGCTTTGGCAATCTCGTCCAGAAGCTGAAATCCCTCCTCGGTGGTTAGCTCTCCCCGGGACTCATTTCCCGCATCCCGGTAGCAGTGTTCACAGGTCAAATTGCAATTATTAGTCGTGTTCCAAGAGGCAAGCAAGGTCAAACACCATGTAATTTTTTAGGCTAATACTGTCTTATCGTTCGGAACAGTATTTAAAAGTATTAGCCACTAGCGGGTGGAATAATATATTATATTTAGACATTTCGCTGAATTCCATTCTTTCACCAAAATGCAAAGTAAATTATAGACAAAATCTGCATTTTGAGTGGTATGCTCCCAACCTCTGTCTATAGCGTCGTGAATTTTTTAGAAGTGGCGTTAGGCTTAAATATCATCTACAGAAAATCAAGTGAATACTACCATATTGATGATACATATGTTCAAAAAAGATTATCTTCTACCCCTCTGTCTTGTTATGATGCTATTGGCGATCTATGCATCCCTCATATATGCGCCAGAAGTGAAAAGTACCGCAGGGTCCTCATGGACCTCTCCGGAAACCCAGAGGATCTTCTATTTCCATTTACCCCTGGCAATCACATCTTATCTGGCCTTCTTCATCGTTTTTGTTGCGGGAATCCTCTATCTTAATAAGAAGGATATTTTCTGGGACATCGTTGCCTCCTCCTCCGCCGAGGTTGGCGTCCTGTTTTGTACACTGGCAATAATCACCGGTACCATCTGGGCAAAGGCTGAGTGGGGAATTTTCTGGGATTGGGGGGACATGAAGCTCAATACTACATTGGTCCTGTGGATGATATTTATTGCTTATTTATCGATCAGGAGCAGTATTGATGAAAAAGGAAAGCGGGCACGACTTTCGGCAGTCTACGGTATCATCGGTTTTGTATGTGTGCCCCTGAGCTATTTCTCATTTTATATCTGGGAATATATCCATCCTAAGGTCGTTAGTCCCGGTGGCGGTGGATTGGCGACAGAGATGAGAACTGCTCTGATGATCTCGATGTTTGCCTTTTTCATATTTTATTTCTATCTTCTCCTCAAAAGGATCGAGCTTGAAACGCTATTGGAAAATATCGATATAATCGAGGAGACGTTGGAGGAATGATTATGGATGGAAATGAATATCTCTATGTCGGATTGACCATCGTCTGGTTTGGAATATTTGCATATATGGTATATCTGCATAAGATGCAGATAACGATCACAAAGAAGTTAGAGAGCATCGAAATGAGGGTGAAGAAGGATGAAAAAAAAGAGTAAGATCATTGTTGTAGCAGTCATCGTTGTTGTAGCTCTCGTTATTCTGCTCTGGAGTCTCTCCCCTCCCAAATCCCAATCTATTAGTGATGTTGTGGACAATCCTGACAAGTTCTTGGGAAAGAACATTCAGATCAAAGGGATCGTTGTAAATAATACAATCGATAACAGCACCAGTACCATTAAATTCAACCTGACGGACGAAGATGATGATTCGTATAATCTAACAGTGTGGTACGAAGGAATCCTCCCAAATAATTTCGAGGCTGGGAAGGTTAGTTTTGTAAAAGGATACCTTGAGAGGGACGACGAGGATAACCTGTATTTCGATGCGGAAACGATCAAAATTGGCTGTGCATCAAAATACGACTGAGATTCTTCAGGCGCAGGATGCGAGAAAGGAGAACCACCCGGAACATCTTCATATTGCCGGATGAAATGTGTGGTTACAGAGTAACATAATACTATGAACAATGTACTCACGGAGCTATCGAAATGGAGAATGTACGAGAGAGTGACAGAGACCTTGACGAACTACTGACAGAGGCCCGGACTCGGTCCTGGAATCGTTTCGGAAAGCGATTGGTGTGTTATATCCCCGGGATGTTCATGTACTACAATGAAAAAGGCAAGTATCCGGCAATATCGATCACTGGCAAAGATTGTTCATTGGGCTGCGATCACTGCAAGGGGCACTTACTGGAATCCATGATCAATGCGAATTCTCCGGAAAAGGTCGTTGAGATCTGCAAGAAACTGGAGGCCGAGGGGAATGAAGGGTGTCTGCTGAGCGGGGGCTGCTATGAGAATGGTACCCTTCCCTGGAAGAACTTCATCAATGCGATCAAGGAGATAAAACGGTATACCAATCTCAAGGTCTCCGTTCACACCGGGATCATCGATCTCGAAACTGCCAAGGCCATGAAAGAAGCGGGCGTGGATCAGGCTCTGTTCGATGTCCTGTGCTCGGATGACGTATTGCGGGATGTCTATCATCTCGAAATTACCACTGAAACCATTGTTGATTCCATGGATGCCATCAACGATGCCGGGCTGGATTTTGTACCGCACGTTATCGTTGGAATAAATTACGGGAAACTGGATAACGAACTGTATGCCCTGGACCTCATTTCCAAGTATAATCCAAAGAATGTCGTGATCGTTGCATTTATGCCCCTTGATGGTACACCCATGGAAGATGTGATCCCACCGGCTCCCCAGGATATCGCCAGGATCATTGCCATGGCCCGTATGAAATTACCGGAATCGGAAATCTCCCTTGGATGTGCCCGGTCCCGCAAGCAGAAGCTGGAGATCGATAATCTTGCCATCGACGCCGGTGTCAATCGCATTGCTATTCCTGCGGAGGAGGCCATTGAGCGGGCAAAGGAGTATGGTATCGATGTAGTCTTCAAGAAGACCTGCTGTTCGGTGGGATTCTCCTAGTTGATGTATCTGCGATCTTGCTTGAATATATTCATTGCTTTTCATGAATGATTTCCACCGGATCATTCCTCCCCTTCCCCCTTGCCCGTACCAATCCACGTTTTTCAAGGCTTTTCATGCAATAGCTTACAGTTTGTCGTTTCAGTGATAATGAGTCTTCCAGATCCTTCCGGCTTTTCGGACCGGTTTCCTTTAGATGATTTAGAATCCGTTGATGAATCGGGGAGGTTGGAGCAGAGACCGTAAATGTGCCAAAGGGAAGACCACCGGCTTTTGGAAAGAATAGTTTCCTTCCCATTTCCTTCTTCGAGCGAATGAATCCTTCCTTCTGTAGAACATTGAGATGATAGACCAATGAGCTTGTTCCGAGATCCAGACGTTTCTTTATGGTGGAGTAATTCGAGCCTGGTTTTTTCGAAATGAAGCTGTAGATATCATTTCGTGTGGATTGGTCCAGAATATCGCTTTTCTCGATCTTTGAATATAGGGGAACTGTGTACAGGGAAAGGAGGAGGAAGCGTATATCTTCGCGATAGAAAATAATCCCGACACATCCGAAGACTACTACTGTTATCGCGATTATGATCGGTGCTCGATTTGAAGAATCCTCTTTGGATGAATCGACGTACAGTGTTATTGATGCATTTTCAGAGTAGTATCGTCCATTATAGCCTCTGATCCTGATCTCATGCTCTCTATTGGCCAAATTGTTTGTGTTCCAGATGTAATACCATCGATCGGTACCGGAAGCAAAGATCCAATCTCCACCATCGATGGATATCTGTATCGATGTTATTTCGAATAATGGATCGCTTGCCGTACCTGAGAGGTTGATAAGACCGGATATTGGATCATTATTTGAATGGGAAGTAATCTCGATACTCGGTAATTCCATTATGGGATCCATGAGCCAATCCTCGTAGTTTACGAAATCCGTTACCCTGCCTCCCTCACCATCCGGATTATTCGTGTAATGACGGGGTCCTGATTTTGAACTGTGTTATCCGCCAAAAATTTCGCCAAACATTTTTATTGGATTATTGGCGTT
>CAZTGJ010000058.1:0-14106 GCA_964613025.1 uncultured Thermoplasmata archaeon
CTGTCAAATACTATTCTTGGGTCAAATTAGTGTATCAACTGTCAAAGTTGGGTTGATACTGTTTCCCCTCCTCTATTTCTCTTTTTCTCCCATTCTCTATTCCTCTTTTTCTTCCACCTCTCTTCCCCCATTTCCCCCTATTTCTTCATCTTTTTCCCCTCAGCAAATATCATTAATTTATTATCACAAATCTCTTAATCTCTCGGTCACTTCACATAAAATTCTCTGATATATGTTTCTTCAAAATATCGAGAGAAAGCTCAGAATTTTTTTAGTTCGTTCTTCAGGAGGCGTGCTTTATCCGTGTCGAGACCTGATATCGCCAGATCGATCTCCTCCGCTCCCTTGAGATCATTCAACGTTTTGAAACCGTTCCGATACAGATCCGAGACCTCATCCTTATCAAGATCGGGAATGAACTTGTGGAGAATATTCCACATGGATCCCAGGGAGACTTGCGTATCCTTGTTCTCCTTCCATTCCTTTTTGGTTCCTCTGGCAAGTTCAATGACAGAGGTGCCATCCTTTTCCAGTTCGAATCGTTTGCCGCAGGAAGGGCACGTGAAATTTCCCGCCTTTTTTACTTTGACCTGGGTACTGCACCAGGGACAGTGGGATGTGATAGCCGAGGGTGTCCCAACGGGGAATTTCTCACTGCAGTTCTGACAGCGATAGGTACCCTTCTTCTTAACCCTGAACCGGGCTTCACAGGAAGGACACGCTACAACAGCCGGGAACGAGGTCACCTTTCCGGGAGCAAGGGTATCGAGATCGTCGTTGTCATCTCTATTCGCATTATACTCATTATCCTCATGCTCCTCATACCCAGTATTCTCATCACCTTCACGATACTTGTCATCGTCAACATCCTGGTCATCCGTGCCATCATCATCAGGCCAATCAAGATCAGTATCAAATGATGTCGATCTTTCGGATCTACGGGGTATATTGGATGATCGGGCCATCCGACCGGATAAGCCGTCCCCCCCTTCCTTCCCGCCGCGCTTTCTCCGTTTATCCTGAATGTTGTCGATGCCACCCTCATCGTCCACCTGATGGATGGACCCGCAGAATGGACATTTGTACCAGCCTGATTTTTCAACTGTGCTTTTCTTTCCGCAATCCTGGCATTTATATTTCATGGGGAAGAGTGAATCCTTGGTGCGGATGATCGTGGATGAGGATTTCCTGGAGGTGGCTCCCTCTTTTAATTTTTCCTTCCCTTTTCTTTCGTTTCCACTATTCTCATCTTCATCATCGTCCCAATTCGAGGTGGAGATTTTCGGTCCTGATCCCTTGACAATTTCACCGGTTTCATCGACCCGTCCGATGTGGGAACAATTTGGGCATCTGAACTTTCCATCTTTCACTATTCTGATCTTCTTCCTACAATTGGGGCAATTGAGGATGATCGGGAATATTTCCTCCTCCATGGTAATCTTGGGTTTCGATTTTGACTTCTTTTTAGGTTGTTCCTCACCCTGGTCGTCCGCGACCTCATCCCCCCAGTCATCCATTTCCTTCCGATGCTTCTCCACGACCTTTTTCTTTTCTGCTGAGTAGTCTATCTCTGATTCCGTAAATCTACCTTTCGTTTCCCTGCCGGCAGCTCTTTGTTTTACCGGCCTTCGCTTTTCTTTTTCACGATCACCGGGTTTCACGATGACGACACCGACGGCAACAAGGACGATCACGAGAATGATGACCACGATTCCTGTGTTGAAGGAGGAGGGAGCTTCTGTGACCCTTTGAGTGGTTGTTTCCTCATTATTGGTTTCATCCACTTCACTGATATCGTTTGCAGGATCAACGATGACCTTGAGAATGTAATTCCCCTCATTGGGCTTCCAGCTCTTTGTTACCTGGGAAGTTTTTGAAGATGATATGGTTGAGATGGATTCCTCGCCGAACAATTCATCATTCTGGAAAAACTGGACCACTACATCTCTGGCCACCGCATTTCCAATATTGGCTACTATGACAGTGAGGGTAACGGTATCCCCTTCCTCGGGATCATCCTTGTCCATGGTGATACTGGTTATTGTTAGATCCGGTTTATCCTGAAGTGTCACCTTGACGGTGATAGATTCTTCGGTACTGCTTCCGGTACTGTCCGAGCGACCTTCAATGGTCAAGTATTCATCGTTGGTATTATATCCAATGGGGATGCTCAGGGTAAGGGTTACCTCCTTTGTGGTCTGGGCGGGGAATTTCACGGATGAGGGAGAGAAGAGGGCACTCCATCCCAATGGAAGATCCTTCACGAACAGGGAAAGATTTTCCTGACTGTTCCCAAGATTCCTGAATTCAATATCAATGTTCAGGTCCTGCCCGTCATTGGCATTATAGCTGATCTTCTCGGGAACGATCTCGATCTCATAGTAGGGATCGATGACCGCATTCACATAGATCAACATCTTCTCCCCATGGTCCGAGGCAATGGAAATAAGAACTGAATAACTTCGGGAAAGCACATACTCCGGGAGCTGTATCTCAAGATGGAAGCGTGTGGAATCCCTGGGTTCAAGGGAAACGAAGTGCCTGAGTTCATTCTCCTCCTGGAAGGTGTCCAGTCCCGTGAACTCCCCTATCCAATCATCCTCTGGTAGGGAGAATAGGAAGGTATAGATATCTACCTCGTTCCCCATGTTCGAGAGGTCGAAACTGAAATTCATGAGACTTCCCTGTTCATCGTGCATTGTTTCCGCAACTGCCGAACCATTGAAGGCATAGACCGCCTTGACTACCATGTTCACACTGATATTATCCTGCGGGTCGCTCAGTTGTACCCAGACAGGCATTGTTTCCCCGGCCAGTGTGTCCTCAACCGATGGGGAGGTGACAGTGAGGTAGATCGTTTTTCGTTCGTACGAGGTGAGGGATTCAATGGTAGAAATTCCTCCGGTCTTGAAGCGAACCTTCCAGGGGGATTGAGTACCGGTTTCCATGTACAAATTCTTCCCCTCTCCCTCGGCATCCATGATGTAGATGGGGATATCCTTTGTGGTATCCGGGGTAATAAGATATCTGTCTTCAACTGGCATGAAGTAGGAGATAATCGTGGTCACCGTGACTTTACCGGAATTCTCCGGTTCTGCGGTTACCGCAGTTACGTTGATGGAGGATGTATCCCCGAATAGCGGATTGTTGTCCGTATCGGGTGCGGTGATTTCCAGCGTACGTTTTGCCGTCTCCCCGTACCCGAGAGTGAAGGAACGCCCTCCGATAAGGAGTAGTCCCCAGTAGGTCTCGGGGTCGTCAGTGGTAATGTCTATGGATTCATCACCATTCCCAATATTCAGGATGGTGAGTTCATATTTCACGGTCTCTTCAGGAATTACACGCTGATCGTTCTTGTTCACCTCGATGGATGTGGCATATACCTGATCCACAACGGTATCCAGGGTCTGATAGGTTGCGAGACCGCTCTCGGAAACGGCACCCACAGCCGAGACGGATGTGTATCCCGCCTTTGCCTGTTCAGAAGTAACATTGGGGGCTTCCAGTCTGAATATGAAATCCCAGGATTCCCCTGGTCCGAGCTCGATGAGGAAAGAATCGATCTCCCCTGACCCATTCAGAAGTGCGATCCTCCACTCAAAGTCATTTGTCAATCCGGAAACCGTGAACGTGTCTTTTCCATTTCCCAGGTTGGTGAGGGTGACATCAAGATCCTTCTCTTCTGAGGGTCTGATATTTCCGGAAAGAGAATCGGAGATCTGAGCCTCGTAATGCTGGTCAACGGTGATTGGGATATCCTTTCCATTCGACACAACAACATCCTCAGAGCTTGTGGAGATGTTCAGGAGGAGGAGAAGTCCCGCTACCACCTGTTCATCAAGAGGTCCAGGCGATTCGATGGTAATGGCAAAGAACGATTCCTGAAATGGCGAATAGGGGTGCGGTTGGTCATCGAATTCGATGGTATAATTCTCCATATTCTGGGGAATGGTTAGATCCTGGGTGAAATTTTCGAACCAATTACCTTGATTTGAAACGGAGAAGTTAAGGGTAATGGTCTGGGAGGGAAGTATGGAAAATGAACTCCCGTTGACCTTGAGTTCCACATCTCTTGTCTTGAGGATGGTGATCTTGAGTTCCACAGAATCACTGGCCGGTGCGGAGTCGTTCTCTGTGGAGTTCACCATAAACACGATGTCATGGTCGGAAAATGCCCATTCCTGTTCCGATGTGGTCAGGGTAACGGTAATGGTCTGACTGGAATTTCGCTCAATATCAAGGATCTCAGTGGGATCGAATTCCGCGGTCCAACCATCAGGGAGTTGTGCTGAAAATTCGTATGAGTCGAACCAATTCCCTTTGTTCCTGAAGGTGAGGAGATAATCCCGGCTTTCTCCGGGTCTCAGATCGTCTGCTGTGATATTCCCTCCCGAGGTGTTTGTGAGGGAGGTTATCTCCACCTCATGCTTTTGCCTGGCCTCGGTCTGAACGGTCTCTTCCTCCTTGGTGTCTTGCTCCTTGAAATCGACTTCGAAATTCAGGGTGTTCACACTCTCCGGATCTGCATTGTCCGGTACGGTCACGTTCAGGAGGATCTCCACTTTCGTTCGTCCCAGTACTCTGAAGGAGCTCTGTTCGAATTCATGATCCCATTCTCCTGACCCTAACTTTTTCTTGAGTGTGACATTGTTCTCATCTTCATCTTTATTGAAAATCTCGATGGTATATGTCGCATTCTCTCCGGGGAACGCTGCGATGTAATCAGGATCCACAGCAAGCTGGGAGATCTCTGCTTTAATCTCTACCGTCTCCTCGGCAGAGGAATTGTCCTTGGAGGTCACCGTCAGAGTGAGCACCGCCTCCTGGTTCTGGTCAGTGAGTTCCGAGATCTCGGGTGCCGTGAGGGTGATAGTGGCTTCCCTTGGTCTGGTGGCTGCAACTTTATTCAGATTAACTATGTTGAAAATGGCATCCCAGTCATCGGGTGGGGTCTCCCGGGAGAGGGTGTAGTTATCCATTCCGTTCCCGGTGTTGGTGATCCGGAGCCGGAATGTGACCTCACTTCCCGGTATGACTCTTCGGACACTATCCCCTATGATTTCGAATTTCACGTCGTTGTCCTGTTCTACAAGGACCGAGAAATTGTATTGCACCATCTTTGAGATATGTGCGCTTGATATGTTGAACGTGAGGGTTTCCCGTGTGTGTGCATCCGCACCATCCGGTATGTGGACATTCACCGAGACATTTCCGGTATCCCGGGATGCAAGTCGCATGGATTCATCCCCTTCCAGGTCCCCGGTAATATCGAAGTTCCACAGGTCGGGAAGTCCTATCCCTTCGAAAGTGTAACTGTCTTCTTTGGTGCCCGTATTCTCTATCTGGAGTTGGAAAGAGATGGTTTGTTTTGGAAGTGCTGATTTCTCGGTGTTTCCCGTGGTGACCTTATAATCGTAGGCTGAGGCGACGAACAACCGTTTGGTGAGAACATTGTTGGTCTTATTCACTTCCTCGATCTCATTATCGGGGTCAACTATGACTGTGAATGTGTGCCACCCTTCGGTCAGCTTGTATCCCTCGACCCTGGGTTTTGGGTTATCGGCGGTTCCACCTGCCGGTATGGTGTGGGTGTCCTCCATAATGGTGGTGTTCTCATCCATGAAGCGGATAACCACGTTTCCGGTATCTGCGGTTCCATTGTTGAACACTTCGGTCCTGATATCGATCTCTTCACCACCCTCGGGAGACTTATTGCTGAAGCTGATTTCTCCAACCTCAAGTTCTGCTATCTCAAGGGTAATAAGCACCGAATCTATAGCTATGTCGAAAATTCCGTCATTATTGAAATCCCCGATTGCAGGGGAATCATAGAGTTGATGGAAATCGTCATCCAGTTTCTTTCCGGGACTGAATCCTTCCATAAAATCTCTGGTGGCACCATCAAATGCATAGACGCGCGGATTGGTGGCTGCAATGACATCCATTCCTCCATTCTGATCGAGATCGAACAGTACCGGAGAGGATACCGCCCTGTCCTCGAAGGTCTGTGAATCGGTATTGAACTCTTGGGACCACAGCTTGATTCCATCCCGTTTCAGGGCCGTGACCACGGTGCTGGCATCGGTGGTTCCGGAGAAGTACCATGCCTGGACAACAATATACTGCTTACCGTCTCCCTTAAGGTCTCCCACCACGGGGGTGGCTCCTATCCTTCCTTTGACGGATACCCCGTATTTCCATTCATTGAGGGGTTCTCCGAAGAGATTGTATACATAGATAGTTCCGTAATCGTCGATATTGGTAGGATCCATGGGGACCGCCAGTACGATATCCAACTTGTCATCGCCATCGATATCGGCAATGACAGGCGAGGGAATGAAGAGATCCCAGTATCCACGGGTGGCTTTTTCCGTGATGGTCTTCCAGATGATGCCGTTCTTTCCCTTCAGGGCATAGAGGTATTCTTTCTGATCATCGTCACTGTAGCAGGCGATCCAGATATAATTATCTCCGCCGTCCACAAGGGAGGAGGGGGAGGAGGGTAGTTCACCTTCCAGTTCCTTTTCCCAGATCTTGGATCCGCTGGAATCCCTGGTGTCCCCGTCAAGGCCATAGACCTTGGAATGGGTGTCGGAGTCGGGGAGTCGGACAGCTATGACAACATCGAGGGTATCGTCCCCGCTGTCGGGAGTGAGATCGGTGAGGAGGGGTGAGACATCCAGGATCTCGTCATCGGTCTCGTAGACCCAGAGTTTATCCTCCTCTACATTGAACTCCTCCCACTTGTATCGGTCACCTTCTCCCTGCTCGGGGTCGAAATTGATGTTGGGTTCATAGGCGTACACGAAGCCATCGGAGGATGCGAATACAATATCAAGTCTGTCGTTATCGTTGAGATAGCCAACCACAGGACCGGCCTCGATGGTTTTGTCACCCATGTCCAGCTCCCAGGCGGACTCACCGGTATCTCCGTCAACAATGAAGATGGTGGTGTTTCCGTCAGGGTTTTCGGCGCAGAAGAGCAGATGGACAACATCACGGTTGTACCCATCATCCTCGAGCCCGTTCTTGCGGAAGTCTGCGGCTGTGGTGCCCATGGAGAGTACGTTCATATCAAGGTCCCATTTTATCACGGGATCGTTGATACCTCTGAGTTCATTGTGGTACGTTGCATCCCTTTGCTCGGTCTTCTGAAACTGGGGCCACTGGAGGAGATCCTCACTCCCGATCTCTCCCGAGGAGACGGATTCGTCTGTGGAAAGAATGAGGAGACCCGAAAATAACGGAATGATTAGCGAGAGGGTTATGAACAAAGATGTGTGTCTTGAAGTCCTGCTGGTGTCAATCGAAGTAACAGTGGATGTATGTAGGTTTTTCATATACCGTTCACTCCTACAGGGTACGGGAATTTTAGGCGTTTTTAATACGTTTTTGGTATCACTTTTTGACGCTACAAGAAGTATACAGCAATAATCATCAGGATCAACAGAGCCACTGCCGCAGGTATGAGGTAGCGTATGGAGATGGAATCTCCGAAGACGATGGGGATCGGACCAATGAAGATTATCCCTCCTCCCCTGACTTTTCCCCGCCTCCCCCTCTCTGTTGTATGAGCAAGGGCCGGTCGTCCATTTTTTGCTTCTCTGTTCCCGATGTTCTCCCCCCTCTCCGTGGTCCCCTCTCTTTCAACCCCCCACCCCCTGTTGTAGGAGTGCGTTCGCTGGTTCGTTCCGGTATCCGTTCCTCCTGCCCCCCTTGTTCCCCCATCCTTTAGAAAACCATCCCTGATTTCATAAACAAAACCAAACTGAAAGAGAACGATCCCACAGAAGATCAGAAGGATCCCAAGGGCGGGAAGGGGGCCGTGCATGACAACGAAAGGGATGATGAGGATCAGGCCAAAGGATGCATCACCCTGAAATGCCCCAATGATTATCAGGAGTACCCCTGCTATGAAACAGAGGATACCCATGGATTGAAAACCAGATTCCCGGGACTGCATGGTGTTGGAAAAGTCGCCCTCCATATTATCTTTTTCACCACATTGTCGAAGACAGGAGCATTTCTCCCCTTCTCCTCTCCCTCTTCAATTCCCCTCTTCTCCTCCTTCTGCAGTCCCCCTCTTCCCCTCATTCCTCAACTCCCCCCCCCTTCTTTTTAAGTATAGTTCCCTTTTCTCCTCGCCAGCTCCTTCCTCAAATCCCAACCATTCTTTCATTCCTTCTTTCCTCCAATTCCCCCACCTTTCTATCTATTCCATTCCCTTTCTTTCTTCTTTCCCCCTTCTCCCCTACCCTTTCTCTCAACTTCTATCGTTCCTCAGTTACCATCCTCATTCTCTCTATTCCCTCCCTTTCTTCCCTCCACTCCGGGTCAGATTTCCTTGCCCTTTTCCCGTTCAGCATACAGTAAGATCCACTTCTTCACCCTCCCCTGAGTGATATTGGTGAATCCGGTTTCGCGCAGAAGCCCATGGAACTCGTCAATGTGGAGCCCATGGTCATGACCTCCATGTTTATGGGGGTTTATCGAATCATCCGCATCCCAGTCTACAACCACCAATCTGCCACCGGGTTTGATTACACGATACAGCTCCTGGAGGGCTTTCCTGATCTCCGGGATGTGATGCAATACTGCAATTGAAATCCCCATATCAACGGCCTCATCCTCCAGAGGAAGTTCGAGAAGATCTCCATGATGTGTTTCTATCCTGTCGCTGAGTTTCTTGCGGCGGGCTTTTCTGTCGAGGAATGCCAGCATCTCCTTTGACTGGTCAACGGCCACGATCTTTCCTGAATCGAGATGTTTCGCCAGATAGATTGAATAGAATCCGGAACCACTGCCTGCATCAAGAATTCGTTCGTCCCCTTTCAGGTCCAAGGACCGCAGCACTGCAGGTCTGGCGTTACCGTACTTGAAGAGGTCTCTATAGACCCGGGGCCAGCTTCCGAAGGACCAGGGGGTGAATCGACCTGAGAATTTGTTATCGTCATCATCATCCATGCGGAAAGAACACACTCACGAGTTATATCTTTTTCAAATATTCGCACACGATCTCCATCATTCTACGCGGGGTTCTTCTTCCAGGGTGAGAATGGATTCGGAGATCCAACCGAACACATGTCCATCACGGATCAATCCGGAAAGGAGGGGCTTGACCCGATTCGGTTCCATTCGAATCACCCTCCCGATTGCATGAAGAGGGATGACGTCTCCTTCCTGAAACGAGGAGAGGAAATTCAGGATCATCGCCTTATTTTGTGCCTTCTTACTGATTCCATTGAATTTGGTATGTTTTTTCTCTCTTTTCATTGTGGCATTGAATATTCCAGAATACAGCGCATAGGTGGCAAAGAGCTGGATGATCCCGAACGGTACCAGTTGCGTACGCTCTGATACCCAGTAGGACATAAAGAATAATGTGGATATGCCTCCAGTGGCGATGGATGCATAAAATGTGAGTACCGAACCGAATATGATCTCACCGGCTCCTGCAGAATGACCATCGAGAATCAATCCCGCAAGTGTACTGAACAGGACCATGATGGTCACCAGAATATTCGTGTTCATGATCATCTGAGTGAAATCCTTCGAGGTCAGGGATCTCTGTTCCAGGATTTCCTTTCTTACTTTCAGATAGATCGGAATAAAGAGGAATGGTGTGATCGCTGCTCCTCCGAATAAGCCCATGAGAAATTCCTCTCCAGTACCATAATCGTGTATTCCTGTAATTGATGAAGCAGTATACGCGAGTCCGGCAACAAGAAAAGTGGTTCCGACCATTGCTGCAATAAGAGCAAAAAGAGCGTTCCGCAGAGGATCGATCCCTCCATGACGAGACGAAACCCAGGTTGTCAGGGGTGACAACTGAGGATGCATGCTGTCAAAGTACGAATAGAGGTTCCGGTAACCACAGATTGGACAATGTGGTTCCCCTTTCAGTGGGTTTCCACACCGGATACAGAATTCCGCCTCACCTGAAAGGTGCGAGTTCTGGAGGGATAAGCGGAGTTTCGACCATATCCTCCCTTGAAGCCCCTTGAACATCATAGCTTCGGCATGCCTGACATTGGTCTGGGTCAGGAGACTGCTTTCACTTCCTTCGTATCCTAAAACCTTCACTCGCCAGTTTTGGATAGTGCACGAGAGTTTTCCTTTTCGTATCATTTTCGTAATGAGTGATTTTGTCGTCACTGGGTTTAGAAGGAATACCAGTGCAATATCGTGGATCGGAATCTCATTTCCCTGAGGAAATCGGGAAATGAACTGATGGATGAGGAACTCCTTTTGCTTCCTGGCAAAGCGGTAATGATAATGCACGATAAGAAACAAGGAATACGTTCCGATTATGGATAGGATGCCCATCACATCCCAGCCAACCTCCTCAGTTATCATGAAATATCCGAAGATACCTCCAGTGGGAATGATCAAGAGATAATAGAGAAATTGAAAGGCAAGTAAAAATTCACCGAACCCCAAGTTCCCCCATGGGTATATTGTGTAAGTGAATACACTGGCAATGAGTATTCCAAAGGCAATGACGGTACTCATCCAGCAACTGACATTCCAGGGATGCCTGAATTCTGGGATACTCTGGTCAAGATATTCCCGTCGAATTCTCATATACATGGAAATGGCCATGGGAAGGAGAAGGAAAATACCTGCAAAAAAGCCATAGAAAAAGTCCTCTCCGCTGCGAGTAGTTTGTGTTCTGGAATATTCATCCTCCTAATCAGCGTAACGGATCCGGTCACCTTCATCATCAAAAAACTGTCTTTCCCCTATCCCATACGAGAGAATACCTATGATCATCAAGCCAAGAAAGAGAGCAAGTATCAGGAAATACTTCGCAGCCGTCATCAGATCCTTGGTGGGGAATAGATCTGCCGGGATTTTTGCCAGTTCCGAAAGAGCAGGTGGTGGATTATCGATCTCATCTTGTCGGAGGTCATATCCGCAGAACGTACACACTGCTCCATAGTAGACCGGCTTTCCACAACGCAGGCAGAATTTTATGATCAGGGTCTCACACTCCCTTTCTCAGAGGATGATTCATCTGCGTTGACCCAGGATAGTATGTTCCCATCGATATCACAGTCACAACCATATATAATTAATGTTTCTTTATCATTCTGCGTTGTCGTATAGATACCCATCATCGACAACAAATTTCCCTTCATCTACTGCATGGATACCATTGAACTCAATATGGAATTCTGATACAGAACCGTAAATATATCTTTTTCTTATCATTTTCACGAGGAGGGGTCTGACCCGATTCGGTTCCATGTTTACCATTCTTCCAGTGAGATGAAGAGGGATGTCATTACCGGGTTGAAAGCTGGCCAGGTATTTTATGATCCTCTCCATTTTTCGTTTCCCCATCCCTCTTGCGTCATATTCTGAGTGCATTTTCCTCCATTCCCGGGCCCTGTAGATATATCCACAATAGAAATAATAGGTAGCAATGAGCGGGATAATTCCAACCCATACCAACCCCGTTCCTTGAGAACCCCAATAATTAATGAAGTAAAGCGATGAGATGCCTCCTGTTGCAACCGACAAATAGAAGATTATTACAACTCCCAAGATGATCTCACCTGGTCCCGAAGATTTATCGATGAGAAAAATATCAATAAGTGCAATGGAAATGATCACAACCCCTATGAGAATATGGACGTGCATTTGACTGATCATACGTCTTCCATACGGAAGTATTTTCTGCTCCATGATTTCCCTTCTTACTTTTAGATAAACAGGAATGAAAATGAAAGGAGAGATCGCCGCACCACCGATTATCCCTAATAGAAATTCAAATCTGAGATTATAATAACTCCTTTCGGCGACAGATGCTGTTTGGTAGCAAAAAGCCCCGAGTAGTAACGACAATCCTACACATGAAACAACCAGTGCGATTAGAGCGTTCTGTAATGGATCAATTCCCCCTCGTCGGGAGGAAAGCCAGCCTGTCAGCTGTGAGAGTTTTGCGGATGTGCTGTCGTAGAAGGAATACAAATTCCGATATCCGCACAGGGGGCAGTGGATCTCCCCAATCAGGGGACTCCCGCAGCGAACGCAGAATTCAGCCTCCCCGGATAGATCAGAGTCCTCGAATTTTGTATAGAGTTTCGACCACATATCTTCCTGAGATCCCATGAATTCAATCGATCTGGAACGGCCGACATTGGTGTGAGTGAGGAGTTCACCTCTGGTATCAGGACCCCCGGTATCCTTCACTTTCCAGTTCTCAATTGTGCACTGGATCATGCCCTTTTTCTTCAATTTCAGTAAATGTGTCCTCACTTGAACAGGATTCAGCAGGAACACCAGAGCGATATCATTGATCGGGAGTTCACTCCCCCTAGAACAGTGTTCGATGAACTCCTGGATCAAGGATCGCTGCCTTTTCAGGAAATAACGATGATGGAGATATCCCATGATGAATAAGGAATATGTGGAGATCATCGAGATAATGATACTTCCGGTGTATAATGAGGGCTCACTCATGAAAAAGTATCCAATCATACCTGCCGTTGGCAGGACGTATATGTAAAAGATAAGGAGTAAGAACAGCAGGAGTCCTCCAAACCCACTATTTCCCCAGGAGTCGTTCGATAATGAGTGCAGGGCTCCGCAGAAAAATCCAATGGCGATTCCAGTATTCACCATTATCCAGATATTTCCGGGATGCATTCGTTCAAGTTTTCTCTGTTCAATGTACTCCCTGCGGATCTTATTATAGATAGATAGAGCGACTGGGGCAAGTAATATCGATCCCGCAATCAAGCCCAGGATGAAATGTTCACTGCTGCGGTGGGTATAGGAAGATGCGCTGTCACCACTCCCTAATTTTTGGACCATATCCTCCCACCCACGGTAATAATCACTTTCCCCAACTCTATAGGAAATGAGACCGATAAGCACTGCTCCGACAATAAGAATGATGCAAGCAAAAATCCTCGCTGCCTTCAGCAGATCCATGGATGGAAAAAGTCTTGCAGTTATGTTCGTCAGCCGAGAATATTCCGGAGGAGGATTCTCCTTCTCATTCCGGAAGTGATCATATCCGCAGAACGTACATACAGTACCATCGTAGACTGGTTTTCCACAGCGCAGGCAGAGTTCAATGTTCAGGGGTTCACACTCCCTTTTTCATTAGGTGAATTATTCGTGCTGACCAAGAATAAATCCCTTCCATCAATAAGGTACTTACTACCCTGAGTAAATAATATTTCTGGTTTTCAGATATGACATAAAGTTTGACTGCATGATCGTAATGCCACCCCCTCCCTCCCCCCAGATCGCCACTCTGGTAATTTGCGGTAGTTCCTCCTATGTGCTCATCAGCATTACTTTGTGCTCCAGCTCGCAATTGTAGACGTTCTCGGATATAATCAATGATAAATGAGGTGGTATTTATGTTGATGTGAAATATTGTCTAATACCTCGGTCCTTCGAGTGTCGTTCCACATTTCGGGCATAGATTCCAATTGAAATCCACCTCAGTCCCACACGACGGGCATCTCTCCTTCGGTGCTTGAGGTTGCTGCGGAGGTGGAGGTGGTGGTTGTGAATACTGCTGTTGTGGGAACTGCTGATATTGTGGTAGTGGCTGTGCTGGTGGTTGCTGGACCATACGCTGATTCCACTCATAATTTTTTTTTACCCGATCCTCGTGAAAAGCTTTCCTGAGATCTCGGGAAGAGATTCCCCGGTTGTAAAATTTCCATGCAATTATTGCTATTATGATTACAATGACGATTAAACAGCAGGTTGCTGATGCGTTAGATAATTCATCATCTTCATCCGCCATTCTCCCTACCTCCGATAATTACCCTCTACTATTCCCATGCATGATTTGACATTATTCCTAATAAGCGTTCCTATTAAATTCTCATGTGCATCTCATTCCATCCCCTCCTCCAAGACGCGGAAGACTTTCATGAATGCCAGCATTGCTTGGTGCTGCGGCTCGTAATTGAATTCCTTCTCAGAATGGATGATTGAAAATCAAGGAAATATATTTCTTGATTTTAAGAGATTTTCTGATCCAATTTCTTTGTAATATTAGTAATAGGCGAATGAGGAATTGTGTTATCCTGTAATTATTTCGTTTCATGATAACACCTTAATGTCCTCTCCCCG